>VFFT01000046.1 GCA_009392775.1 SAR202 cluster bacterium
CAGTACTTCAGAAGAAAATATTTTTCTATGGCGTTGTTTAGTAACACGACTTTCCATTTATCTATGTTGACTATTTTTACACTAGTTCCAATAGTGGTTGAGGACGGGCTTGGTTATACTCCGTTAGTGGTGTCGTGTATCTTACTTGTTCACCAGAGTTTTGGATTATGGCTTCCAGCTATTGCTGGGATGATTTATGACAGGTACAACCCTAGATGGCTGGGGCCAGTTTCTCTAATGTTGGTAGCGATAGGGGTCGGGTTACTTGGTATTTTTGCAGCTGTTGTACCAGTGTGGGGAATTCCTATATTGCTGGTACCTGCTTCTATAGGCACTGGATTGTTCATATCTCCGTATAACGCATTAGTGATGAATACTCTTCCCGAGAATAGGGGCTTTGCTTCAGGAATGCTAGAAACAACTAGGCAAATGGGACATACGATAGGTACTACAATGGCAGCTATGATATTAGGCTTGAGTCTGCCCGCTACAATAGGGCTTATACCGGATATTGACGCTCAAATTTATTATCAAGAGGGTTTTAGATTAGCAGCGCTAACTGTTGTCTGGATCGTCTCCGCGGGTTGTATCGTAGCTTTATTCCAGAAAGTACCAGTAGTGGCTTCAGCCACAGCACCTCCAGAAGGCTCTGCGCCGTCCAGTGCGGACTAATATGAAATTCTTTGGTATCAACCTGTTGAGTGGGCAATCCCATAGTCATTTAGTGAGACGATTGTAACTGGGAGGTATATGTCTAAAAAGATAGCGGTAATCGGTACCGGTGCGACTGGGAGCGTTATTGGCGGTTTGCTGACGGCCGGCGGTCATGATGTAACTATGATTGATCAGTGGAGTGCGCATGTTAACGCAATGAAAGAATCGGGGCTACATATATCTATTCAAGAAGAAGAGTTCACTGTGCCTGTCCACGCAATTCATCTTTATGAAGTATGTCAGATAGATACCTTATTCGATATTATTTTTATAGCCTGCAAATCTTATGATACTTTGTGGCTAACTCATTTAATTGCTCCATATCTAGAACCAGACGGATTTATGGTTTCTGCCCAAAATAGCTTGAATGACGAATGGATAGCTCCTGTTGTAGGCTACACTAGAGATATTGGATGCGTGTTAACTATGTCCTCAGAAGTGTTTGAACCTGGCAAATTGAAGCGTAATACTCCCATGGACAGAGTCACTTTTACCCTTGGAGAATTGAGTGGCCGTATAACTCCTAGATTGCAAGAACTTCAGCAGATTTTAGGTTCAGCTGGAAAAACAGAACTTACAACTAACCTGTGGGGCCTTAAGTGGTCGAAACTAGTGTTTAACTCAACTGTAGCACCTGTGTGTGCTTTATCTGGATTAGGGCCTGCTCATTTAGCCGACGCTCCTGAAAGAGTACGAGTATGCCTAGAACTAGGACGAGAAGCACTTTTGGTCGGTCAAGCTCAGGGATACTCTATGGAACCGGTTTTTGGGTTAAGCATGGAAGAAGCAATTGCATCGCCTGAATCATTGGTAGAAAACATAGTAAAAGTATCTCGATTTGAAGGTAGAGGTGCCAGATCGTTTTTCCATCAAGACGTTCTGAAAGGCAGGCCTACTGAAGTGGATTTTATAAATGGTTTAGTCTGTAGAAAAGGGATAGAATCTGGCGTGCCCACACCTGCTAATGACGCAGCAGTAGAATTTGTTAAACGGTTAGAGAAAGGAGAATTATCTCCTGATCCCGTGAATGTAGTTCGGTTAGAGAGTCATATGGCTACCTAAATCTGGATATATTGATTTTGTTGGGAGGCTAGTATGGTAGAGAAAAAAGGTCGGGCTGTCATGATGGTCATGGTAGATATTGATGCGGATATGGATGGAGATTTTAATGCATGGTATGACCAGGAACATGTCCCTGATTTGTTAGCTATGCCGGGATTTTTGAATGCTGGTAGATATCAAGCCGTCAAAGGGGGGCCGCGTTATCTAGCATGTTATGAACTAGAGTCAACAGATGCGCTACAGACTCCTGAATACCTCAATATGCGCAATAATCCATCGGATTGGACTAAAAGAATATCATTGTCGACGAATGGACGAAGTTATGTTCGTAATGTATATGCCCAAATTTATCCCGATACAAATGACGAAAATGTTTTGGGTAGAGGAATGGCACCAGCTTTGCAGGTAGGTCGAATGGACGTGCCAATGGATATTGAGGACAAATACAATGAATATTATGATACTGTCAGGACACCATCTAATTTAACTGTGCCGGGTTGTATAGCGGTAAGGCGTTACTCAGCAATAGAAGGCGGACCGAAATATCTCACGATATATGAATTTGAACACGAGAAAGTTCCTGAGACATTAGCATGGGAAGAAAGAAGATCTATGGATCGCATGCATGAATTTATTGGTGGACACTATGGGCATGCTCATGGTTCTCCGGGTGTGTATCGTCGTATTTTGCCAGCTAGGGCATTTTAGAGAAAAGGGAGTGCTGAATTTTCAGCACTCCCTTTTCTCTTTGGTAACGTGGTAAAGCTACTATTCTGGGTTCTGATCTAGTTGTTCTGAAGAGTTTTGCATATTAATTTGAGGTGTGGTCAATACATGCGAGAGAATGAAGTTGCCTACGTCTCTACGCATAGGGTCTGACACCTCGCAGCCGCGTAAAAAGTCGAAACCTGGATCCAGTTCCTCAATTAGCTGAGCGACCTTAGAAGTTCCATGTCTGGCAGCTACAAGGAATTCAATGCTTTGTGGGTCGCGCCCCATATCTGCTTCTTCTTTGCCAGTCTTTTCTAAATCTTCTTCGTAGTCGACCTGGTCTGATATTGCCAAACACTTTAATGCTTCTTGACGATGTTCATTTATTTCTTTGAATAGACTATATAGCGACTGAACCAATGTAGAAACTGCCTCAAGTCTATGGGCTACTTGACGTTGTTTATCAGCCGCTAATTTAACTTCACTTTTTGCTTTATCCGTCGCTGAGTCTCTAGCCAGATTGCGTTCATTATGGTGCTTTGTTTTAGCTAATTCGTCCCTAAGTCTGGGAGCGTCTGACGCTAGTGATTCAAGTTTTTGGACTTGGTTCTCGGCTTCCTCAGCAAGTCTCAATTGTGCCTCAAGAGACGTAGTATCTACATTTACCATTTTAATCTCCTTCAGTTATAACTATATGCCCTGAAAACTTGCTAGGCCTTTCTGAAGGGTACAACTCAATGTTGACGATTCTGATGACTAGCTTTTTGTGTATTAAACACTATTAAAACGTATTGATTATGGGTGCTTCAATAAAAATCGATGCGAAAAAAGAGCAAAACAGGCTGATATCGCTCAAATAGTAAGGTTAGGGTGGTTGCTGTTACAAATCAGACAGGTGAAGATGGGGATGATATGATACGCCTCAACAGGTTGTCTTTAAAGGAGATGTTATGGCGAT
>VFFT01000047.1 GCA_009392775.1 SAR202 cluster bacterium
ACGGTCCTACGCCCTAGGTGCGAGGGGGCCAACCTGAAGCACTTAGGGCTCTCTACTATTAGATTCGATTCTATTTCATACGATAGGTCTAACCACTTTATTGGCTAACGAATTACACTACATTATACCTTTTAGCTTACGGAATCATGCTACTTGGGTTACTGCTTTCGTTTAATTGATAGTACTATTAGCAGTAGAATATGCAGTAATTCGCAAGGATCTTCTATATTTGATGCCCTAATATATATAATTCGATAACCTGATGTCAAGATTCCTTGAGAGAATATAAGGATCAAAACCTCACTCAGGCCAACGCAAATTAAGAGGATCAGCTAAATAGTTTGGACTTAACCAGTAAGCTGCAGATGATCAATGCGATTATGCCTGAAACACCTAACAGTACAAATGAGGCAAGGGTTGATAGGAATTCTAATTCAGCGCTAAAGGTTGAAACTTGTTTCATCCCAATGGCAACGCTGCCACTCAATACCGTGATTCCAAATAGGACACGTATTCTAGATGGATCAACTAGTTTAGTTGCTCCCGCTCCTAGTTGAGATCCTAGTGAAGCTGCTGCCAGCATTACTATTGCCATGGTGGGGTCAACGTGGTTGCCCAAGGAGTATATAAACGTGCCTACAGATCCTGTAATGATGATCTGAAATAAGTCAGTTCCTATGGCGATTGTGGTTGGGATGCCTACTACATAAACTAATAGCGGCATTAGGATAAATCCTCCGCCGGCTCCGAGCAATCCCGCCAGGAATCCTATGAAGAAACCGATGGATATAGGTATGAAAACGGAAATATTATCGATTTTTGAAACAGGTAATTTCACGTATGTGGGTATCGGGGGTAGGCCCGGTATCCTGATGTTGTGTGGCGGGATTCGCATATTCTGGATTCGTTGGGCTAATTTAGCGGTCGAGACAGTTTCTCCGTTCTCCTGCAGCTTACGGGTTTTGAAGAAATCGTAAATGATGAATACTCCCAGTGTAGTTAGGAAAACTATGAATACATAGCCTATTACCGGACCAGCTATTCCAGCGTCATCTAGTGTGCTGTTTAGATGTTCCGCCAAAATTTCAGCGGGAATTGTGCCAGAAACCATTAGAAAACCTAGTTTGAAATCGACGTTTCCCATTCCCCTGTGTTTTAGCATATTTATTATGGATGATCCCATAACAAGAGTTAGCCCCGTTCCTACTGCAAACAGAGGTGGGACACCAAACACCAGTAATCCGCCGGTAATTAAAAACCCTCCCCCGACTCCAAAAAAGCCGCCGAGTGTACCTACAATAACCCCAAGGAATACCAGGAGTATGGGATTAACTACTATTTCAGCGTTGGGAAAATACATTAAATTACTTTGCCAGCCTGGTGAATAACCCTGTCAGATAACGGCAGGCAGAAAATAATAATTGCCAGAAAAAATAGAGGGCAAGTGCGGTTATGGCTACTGTCACCATCACCAATATTGACCACATCAAGGGATGAGTAGAGCTGTATTCTGCGAGAAATGTTCCTATCATTTCATACATACAATATCCATATACGGTCGTTTCTTAATTGCATTAAGTGTCTTGTTAGAGATAACATTTGATTCAGATTAATACTGGGGATGCTATTTGTAGAGACAATAATAACATCTCCATAAAGCTGCAATACGGCGACAGGACATTTTAACGGTAACTATGGCTAGTGAATTTTGTTTTAGCTTGAATAACACTCAGGGGAAGGCGCGTACCGGACAATTCGTTACTCCTCATGGTACGGTTCAGACGCCTGCTTTTATGCCTGTGGCAACACAGGCAACTGTAAAAACACTGACTCCTGATGATGTAGTTGATATTGGGGCGGAAATCGTTCTTAGTAACGCTTACCATTTGTATCTGCGTCCAGGAAACGATATGGTCCAAAGACTAGGCGGGTTGCATAAGTTTATGGGTTGGGATAGACCTATATTGACCGATAGTGGAGGCTTTCAGGCTTTTAGCATGGGAACTCTCAAGAAAGTCACCGATGAGGGGATAAGGTTTAAGTCGCATATTGATGGAAGTGATCATTGGTTTACACCGGAAATTGCTACAGTAAACCAGGAGAAACTTGGCGCTGACATAATCATGTGTCTTGATCAATGTATTGCAAATGGTGAAACTAGGGAATCTGTAGTCAGCGCTATGAACAGGACGCACGCGTGGGCTTCTATCTGCTACGACACTCATCTGGCCTCGGATAATTATGACAAACAGGCTCTCTTTGGTATTGTCCAAGGCGGTGTTTTTCCAGATTTGAGAGAGGAGTCGGCTAAATATATAACCGGCATACCATTTGATGGATATGCAATTGGTGGCTTAGCTGTTGGTGAATCTAAGAGTGAGATGTACGAAGTAACATCTTTTGTGACGGAAATGCTGCCGGATGATAAGCCTCGTTATCTTATGGGAGTAGGATCCCCCGAGGATCTAATAGAAGCTATAGCAAGTGGCGTAGACATGTGTGATTGTGTATTACCTACTAGGGTAGCACGTAACGGCGCCTTATTTACCAACGAAGGAAGGGTCAATATATCGAATCGACGATTTGCGGATATGGATCGGCCCTTATGTGAAGATTGCGATTGTTATACTTGTAGTAAGTTTTCAGCTGCGTATCTGTGGCACCTGTTTAAGTCGAAGGAGATACTAGGTTTGAGGCTTGCCAGTATACATAACTTACGATTCATCACTCGGCTTATGGAAACTGCACGGGTTGCGATAGCTGAAAATAGGTTTGAAGACTTCCGAAGGAAATTCTGGGATTCTTATAGCCCAACAGATGAATCTGTTAGGCTGCGTCAGAAAGACAGGTGGCTAGCTGCCAGGGATGGTGAATAAAAATAAGGGCGCTTAAACCAAGCGCCCTTATTTTTATTCACCATCTGTGTCGTTATAGTAACTAGGTTGTCCCTCCGGCTACAGCTGGAACTATGCTAATTTCATCACCCTCTTTAGTGTCTGTGGATAACCCGCTTAAGAATCGGACATCTTCCCCGTTTAAGTATATATTTACAAAGTATCGAAGCTCTCCATTTTCATCAATGAGCCTCTCTTTAAACCCGGGGTATTCTGATTCCAAGTTATCTATCATTACTGATAGTATTGACTCTGTCACTTCAACCTTGTCTTGCCCGTTTGTCATTTTTCTTAGCGGGGTAGGAATTCTAACTAAGACGCCCATTGGGAACTCCTTATTGTTATTAGACTTGGGTGTTTGTACTAAATTAACCTTCGATTACATCTCCGCCCACTGGGTCTACCCGGACGCCGGTGGAACTAACCCATTGTAATCCGCGTTCTATTTCTTCTTTCTCGCCATCTAGTTCCAATATCACCCAGCCCATATTCTCACCTATTTCGGCTCGGCGGATATTTGTTACAAGATGGAAATCCTGGCCTAGTTTATAGATTACTGGCTCCTTTACTAGGTCGTCGGATTCAAATGTAAATCGTACTCGTTGTCTGTCCACTTTATCTACCAACCGGATTGAAGTTGTTTAGAGCCTCCTCAAATGAGCTCAGCATTGGTTTTACGCTGAGAGGATTAACGACTTCTTCCACGGCTTCCTGGGTCTTCAGTCCATTACCAGTGATATAGGCTACGGTCAGCTCGTCAGGTTTTATTGCGCCGGATTCTGCGAGTTTCTTGAGACCAGAAATTACTACGCCGCCGGCTGTTTCAGTAAAAATCCCCTCGGTTTGGGCGAGCAGTTTAATGCCCTCCACGACTTCGGGTTCGGGAACGATAGTCCCGCTACCGCCGGAATTCTTAATGACACGTAATGCGTAGATGCCATCCGCTGGGTTTCCGATTGCAAGTGACTTGGCTATGCTGTTTGGCTTAACTGGCATCACGTGGGACTGGCCTTCTTTCCATGCGGTGACTATTGGTGAACAACCTTCTGCCTGGGTCATATGCATCTTTGTTACTACTGCCGGATGATGCACCGTGTTTTGGTCTTCGCCAAACGACATTGGATCGACCCCATCCAGCAGCCCTAAGCAGGCCAATTCATTGAATCCCTTCCAGATTTTTGTGAACATAGCACCTGAAGCAGATGGAACTATAGCGTGATCTGGGACTCTCCATCCGAGTTGCTCTGCTACCTCGTACCCTAGTGTCTTGCTACCCTCGGCATAATATGGGCGCATATTTATATTAACGAACGCCCATGGGTAATTATCACCAACCTCGCTACAAAGACGGTTAACCTCATCGTAGTTGCCGTCTACAGAAACTAAAGTGGGGGCGTAGACAGCTGCTCCTATAATTTTACCTCTCTCCAGGTCGGATGGTATGAATACTACTGATTTCATTCCTGCCCTAGCGGCATGAGCTGCTACGCTACAGGCTAGGTTGCCGGTAGATGCACAGGATAAAGTTTCGAAACCAAATTCTACTGCTTTCGTTGCGGCAACAGATACCACCCTATCTTTGAAAGAATAAGAGGGATTTACGCTATCGTTCTTGATGTATAAGTTGTTTAGACCAAGCCTTTTTCCGAGGTTGTTAGCCTTCAGTAGCGGTGTATATCCAGCCATAATATCGACCGGAGTCTCTCCGCTAGCTGGGAGTAAGTCTTCGTAACGCCAGATACTTAGGGGTCCACGGGATATCTTATCCTTGCTTATGACCTGGGAGATTGTATCGTAGTCGTAATCTACCTCTAGGGGGCCAAAGCAAAAATCGCACACGTTTAGAGCTTCAGCGGGATATTCCCTGCTGCATTCTCGACACCGTAACCCACTTACATATGCCATTATTAATTACCTCCGTGGGGGTGGTGGAATTACGCAAACCCGCTATCTATTATAGCGGACAGCATCGGTGATCGTAACAAAGCGCCTAATTCATGTCAAGAAACTAGGCTGAGAGCTCACTTGTATATCCACTAATATGAGTAATTATTTTGCTTGCCTGAGTATAGTTTTTTTCGTAAGATTGATCCTTAGTAGATGATGTGGTGTGGTCGATATATGTGGCCTGCCGGTACATAGTTCAATTCGTTGGAGGCCGAAAAGGTGTTTAATTTCCCTCTGTTGTCATTACCGTTTTTTTCTTCGCCAATGGGGTCTTACCAGTTTGCCGGTGGAGAATTAACTGAGATAGTGATCCACATTTTAATCCAGCTGGCAGTCATATTGTTTGTGG
>VFFT01000048.1 GCA_009392775.1 SAR202 cluster bacterium
TACAGTGGGAACAGTTACCGAAATCTATGATTACCTTAGACTTTTATTCGCACGAGTTGGAAAACCACATTGCCCCAAATGTGGTCTGCCAGTACAACGCCAAACTATTGAGCAAATCGTGGACGCATTGCTTAATCTATCCGAGGATAGCCGCATAACTCTCCTTGCCCCAAAGATCCGCCGAAAGAAAGGGGAACATAAAGAAATATTTGAATCCGCTAGAAAATCGGGGTTTACTCGAGTCAGAGTCAATAACGAAATAATGACTCTGGATGAAGCGGAAACCATAAGCTTAGATAAGCAAAAATGGCATTACATTGATATAGTCGTAGACCGCTTAATAATCCGGCCTGACATAGAAACTTCACGTGTAGCTGAGTCTGTCGAGACTGCCCTGAGAGAAGGAAACGGACTATTGCAAATATTTCAGGAAGACAAAGACGACATAGTCTTTTCCGAGGAATTTGCCTGTGTCTCGTGCGGAACTAGCCTTCCTGAAATTGAACCTAGGACATTCAGTTTTAACAGCCCACATGGGGCCTGCAATATTTGTACAGGACTGGGATACAAACTAGAAGTGGATCCTCAATTAGTTATACCCAACAAAGATTTGTCCCTTTCAGAAGGTGCCATATCACCATGGAACAGATCCGGTACATCCAGTACGTGGTACCTAAGCATGGTCGAATCCGTAGCTAGTAGCCATGGATTTTCTGCCAAGACACCCGTCAAGGACCTGGAATCATCGAGTATTGAGCTAATATTGAACGGTGACTCTGAAAAGAAAATCACTATGAAACACAAGACTCGCCGAGGCCAAGTATATAGTTGGGATACGGCCTTTGAAGGAGTCATACCAAATCTGGAAAGAAGGTACCAAAAAACTGAATCCGATTATGTTAGACACGAAATAGAAAGATACATGTCGGCCAGACCTTGTCAAAGTTGCCAAGGGAAACGCCTTAGACCAGAAGCTTTGGCTGTACAAGTCTGCGGTATTAACATTGTAGACGTGGCATCTATGAGCATCAGTGAAGGTCTAATATGGGTCTCAGAAATAGACCCAATGATTAATCCAGAAACCATAAACGTTACACTTACAGAGAGAGAACGTACCATCGGTGCTCAAATATTAAAAGAAATCGAGGGACGCCTCAAATTCCTAGATAACATCGGCCTTGGTTACCTCACCATGGATCGTACAGCACGAACTTTATCAGGCGGTGAAGCGCAGAGAGTACGCTTAGCCACACAAATCGGATCTGGCTTAACAGGTGTTTTGTATGTCTGTGATGAACCAACCATCGGATTACACCCGCATGACGACCATATGTTGATAACCACTTTATCCGATCTACGAGATATGGGTAACACAGTAATCGTAGTAGAACATGATGAAGCCATGATGAGATCCGCAGACCATATAATTGATATGGGACCAGGCGCAGGAGAACACGGAGGAAATGTAGTAGCTACAGGTACCATATCAGAAATCATGGACAATCCCAGATCTCTGACAGGGCAATATTTAAGCGGAACGAAAATAATACCTTTACCAGGGTCACGTCGTGCTGGCAACGGGTCAACCATTACTATTACCGGTGCCACCGAGAACAATCTCAAAAACGTCAACGCAGACATTCCTCTAGGTTGCTTAGTATGTGTAACGGGAGTATCAGGGTCAGGTAAAAGCACTTTAATCTATGATGTCTTATTTAAAAAACTAGCCCAAGTACTAAACAACGCACGAGAGTTGCCCGGGTCCCATAAGTCCATCTCAGGGATAGAACACATAGACAAAGTAGTAAACATAGATCAGTCACCCATTGGTAGAACTCCACGTAGCAACCCCACTACCTACACAGGCGCTTTCACGCCTATACGAGAACTCTTCGCTAACCTTCCTGAGGCTCGAGTTAGAGGATACAAACCTGGTAGATTCTCATTCAATGTAAAAGGTGGCCGGTGTGAAGCCTGCCAAGGGGAAGGGTATATCCAAATAGAAATGCAATTCTTACCAGACGTGACAGTCCCTTGCGAAATCTGCGAAGGTCGACGCTACAACCGTGAAGCTTTAGAAGTAACTCTACGAGATAAAAGTATCGCTGACATATTGCAAATGACAGTGGATCAAGCTCTAGATTTCTTCTGGAACTTCCCGAGAATACGACCTAAGCTTGAAACCCTAAGAGACGTCGGATTAGGATATATAAAACTAGGCCAACCTGCTACCACCCTCTCTGGGGGAGAAGCCCAAAGAGTCAAACTGGCTACCGAACTATCTAAACGTGCTACCGGCAAAACATTGTATTTACTGGACGAACCTACGACTGGACTATCTTTTGAAGACTGTGCCGCGCTTTTAAGAGTTTTACATAGATTAGTGGATAACGGTAACACTATAGTTATGATCGAACATAACCTCGACTTGATTAAGAACTCTGATTGGGTAATAGATCTTGGACCAGAAGCAGGACACAATGGAGGCAAGGTCATTGCAACAGGAACACCTGAGCAGCTAACTAAGAAAAAACGCTCTCACACTGGTAAATACATCAAAGACCTCGTGAAAACGAGAACGCACACAATAAAGAATGAACTAACGACAGTTGGAGATTAAAAAGCTTGAATCCAGGCAGTCTCTCCACTACCGATTGAAATATTATGGTATTTCACCATCACATACTTGATAATATCCCCGCCTTTACTAAGTAATATGTCTTTGATACGATCCCCTCGCACACCCCATAACATCTGGAGGAATAATATGCCCCTTCACTACGATGATGAAGTCAAAATAACAAAAATTAATATGGGTCCATACAATAACAACGGATACATTGTAGTATGCCCTGATACAAACGAGGGCGTGATAATTGATACACCAGCGGAGCCAGACAAGTTATTGAGCGAATTGCATGATGTATCGATAAAGGCCGTTCTCATAACACATGGACATCAGGACCATTTACTAGGCTTCAATGAAATAACATCTCACGTCAATGCGCCAGTGGGAGTGGGCAATGATGATACTCATCTTCTGCCATCAGAACCATCCTTTCTGATAAGCGATGGAGACACTATTAAATTTGGCAATCAGGAGATGCACGCAATATCCACCCCTGGGCACACCGACGGCTCCACCTGTTACCTGATTGGCAAACATTTATTCTCTGGCGATACGCTATTCCCGGGAGGCCCAGGCAAATCACGCAGTCCAGAGGCTTTTGAACAGGAGTTAGAAAGTATAACTTCAAAATTGTTCATACTTCCATCGGAAACTCATGTATATCCTGGGCACGGTGATGATACCAGCATTGCAAACGCTAAAGAACAATATGAAGTATTTAGGTCTAAGTCTCATCCCGCCGATATGCACGGTGATGTTTCCTGGTTAGAAAGTTAAAACATACTTCGCAACTAATTTACTGGCAAGATGAGGGAGTAACTCCCTCATCTTTCTGAATGGCACAATTTTTCAGGAGAATACATGCACCAAAAAACCACCCTTGATAACGGTCTAAGGGTCCTGACATCTAACATAAGTCACTCGCAATCAGTGGCAATACTAATCTCAGTAGGGGCTGGGTCTCGTTACGAACCCCCTGAATTAGCAGGGTTATCGCATTTCCTAGAACATCTCCCTTTCAAAGGGACTGAAAGATGGCCCACTGCTCGGTTAATAAGCGAAACTATTGAGGGTGTAGGTGGAATAATGAACGCAAGCACCGATCGCGAAATGACGGTGTTTTGGTGCAAAGTGGCAAAACCTCACTATAAACAATCACTAGCAGTGTTATTAGATATGATATTACGTCCAATCCTGGATCCTGAAGAAATGGAAAAGGAACGAGAAGTCATTCAAGAAGAACTTCGCATGACTTATGATTATCCAAGCCAACTAGTAGACCTACTTATCGACGATATCTTATGGCCCGATCAGGCAATGGGACGTGATGTAGGTGGAACCATAGACACGGTGAAGAGTATATCTCTTAGCGACGTGGAAGATTATATGGCGCACCAATACAATCCACACAATACGGTGATATCAGTAGCGGGGAATATAGACCATACAGAAGTAGTCAATCAGATTAATGAACACTCTCATAGCTGGTCTGACCAAGAAAGTCTAGATTGGGAAAGAGTCTCATACACAAATCAATCTCCCAAGGTGAAAATAGATAACCGAGCAACTGATCAGACTCACCTATGTGTCGGATTGCCTGGGCTTTCATTAGAAGACCCAGATAGGTTTACTCTGTCAATTATGAATTGCATTCTAGGTGACGGAATGAGCAGCCGCCTATTCCAGAACCTAAGGGAAACACAGGGACTAGCTTACGATGTATCAAGTTCCACGAATAATTATAAAGACTGCGGATCACTTGTAATTTATTGCGGCACCGAACCCAATAAAGTACAGGATTCCATACGCAGTATAGTTTCTGATATTAAAAGCATGCTTGATCCGATATCAAATACCGAACTATCAAAAGCTAAAGAATATACAAAGGGGCGCTTGTTACTTAGAATGGAAGACACGAGAAGTATTGCCTCATGGTCAGGCACTCAAGAATTACTCACTGACCAAATCCTAGATATAGACCAAGTCGTCTCCATTATAGATCAAATCGACACAGACGATTTAAGCCGTGTTGCAGCCAGGGTAATATCTGAAGATAAGTTCAAGTTAGCAATCGTAGGACCGCATACTACACCGGATATATTCGAGCAGTTGTTGAGTTTTTAAACAGGTAGAGATTGACTATTTTATTTTGCCATATATATAGCTCACGGAATGTATTTAACCCATGTTATACAATCTCTGCAGCAGTATAAATTGAACGTGGAGGCTACATGGATATAACAGAGCCTGTTTCGGTCGCAAATCTTGAAGATGCGCATGAACGTATGTATGACCTGGGATGGACTGACGGGCTACCCGTAATCCCTCCTACCACCAATCTAGTTAATGCTGTCCTAGAATATTTAGGCAGAGATCCACAAGAAATAATTGGCATAGTCCCTCCTAAGAACAGAATAGCCTCAATAGAGAAGATCGCTGTCAACTGTGTCATGGCTGGCTGCAAGCCACATCACGTGCCAGTTGTAATAGCAGCTTTAGAGGGACTATTAGAAGATTCTTTTAATTTAAACGGGGTCCAGGCAACGACTAACTGCGTGGCGCCCCTCACTATAGTAAGTGGCCCCATAGTTGACGAACTAGATTTCAATTATGGGGATAACGTGTTCGGTGGAGGCTCACGCTCTAGCGCAGTGGTAGGTAGAGCTGTGCGTTTAATATTATGGAATCTAGGTGGAGGGTACCCGGGAGAGATTGATAGGGCTACAATCGGACACCCAGGAAAGTATACGTTTTGCATAGCTGAAGACCCTCACAATAATCCATGGGAATCAATACACGAAGAAATGGGATTTACCAAAGACGCCTCCTGCGCTTCTGTATTCGCGTGCGAAGCTCCACATCACATAGCAACTGGATCAGGCTACATCCTGTCGGCCACTGACATACTGAAAGTCATCGCAGATAGCACAGCTACCGCTGGGAGCTCGACTATGAATGGGGGAGGACAGATACTCCTAGTCATAGGACCGATGACCGCGCAGAAACTCGCCTCCGAAGGGTATAATAAAGACCTGATACGAAAGGAACTGGCTCAATTAGCTGTGAAACCAGTTGGTTTAATGAAATCCTGCCAATTTTTGAATCCTGGCCATCCATTCCATTGGGCCAGCGTTGTTGACGCTAATGACGACAGAGCTATGGTACCTGCTTTACGAGAACCCGAGAAGCTCTTAATAGCAGTTGCTGGAGGGTGGGGTTCTGGATCTGGATTTTGTGCAGTTACACACGGTTGGATGGAAGCAGGCGGACACCTACAAACTAAAGCGATAGTGAAACCATAATTTGTGATATTGAGAGGTATACTTCATGTCCGAAATAATATTACACAGCCCTATAGGTAAGGAAGCATCATTCGATCCCGACATCACACCGATATCCACCCCCAGAGGGGGTAAAGTTGCCTTTCTATTTAACGGCCACGTATCGGTTTTACCTTTCTGGAATAACCTAGAATCTGAAATCAAATCCGTCCTAGAACCTACTGAGACTATGCAAATCATAAAGCCCAATACTTTCGCACCTGCGTCATCAGAGGACATAGACAGTCTGTCATCAGCTGATTTAGCTATAGTCGGTGTATGTGCTTGAGGATCATGCACATCCGGCTCCGTGCGAGACGGTATAAACCTAGAGAGAACAGGTGTACCCGCTATAGTCATATCACACAACGTATTTGAAAAAGCCGCAAGAGCTCAATGCAACGCACTAGGGGTTCCAGATTTGAGGATACTCGTTTACTCTCAGCCCAAGGGTGAAGAAGAAGAAGTTGAAGGAGCCAAAGCAGCCACAGATATATCGAAGCAACTAATTCAAATGATTGCATCTGAAGATAAATAAGTTCAGAAATATCTTATGTCAACTAACTCAGATTTAAGCCTATCAAAACGAAAACTTAAAGTTTTAGAAAACCTAGACAAAGGTCATGCTGCGCTCCACAAATCCTTATCCGACCTGGATCCTGAAGATGCTTTTCTGGGCACTAGGTGGTCAGTGTGGGATGTGATAAAACATTTGGATTCAGAAGGCTTTGTAGATACCCTCGAGTCCATCTCACAAGGAGCCGCTCACTTATTCCCACCATTTACCAGCCGTGCAGAAAAATTAAAATTAGATATATCTCATCTTGACCAAACGTTTTTACGATTTAAGACACTAATAGAATCAATGTCGGAAGAACAACTACTCCGTGAAGCCACACCCGAAAATACATATAATACATTTCCCGCACTGAACATGATCGAGCTTCTTGAACGATTCTCGAATCACGAATCTAATCATGCCATACAGATCGAGAAGACCCTTACATATGTGAAAGCGTTCAACGCTCGGGAAAAAGTGGTAACGATTATCACATTGAACACTGATATAGACCCCATAGTTCCAGACGATATCCTAGGCATGATGAAACATGCTGATTACCTAGCAGCTACACTTCCAATTTTAGACGTATTAGAAGGGAAATTCGCAGCGTTGCCTATTCAACTACTTGATAACAACTATAAGGAAGTTGTAGCAAGACTCATTAGAGAGTCCAAAGCTGGACTCTGGGTCGTACTGTGCATCTCCAGTCAGCCGTCACGGGTAGAAAGTAATTGCATAACCTTGGCAACCCAACAATGCGAAAAGGTGATCCATTACAATCCGCATAGCACCAACGATGAAAACATCTAGTAACTTACCCTAACGGCGCGAGTCGAATTCTAACTCAACGTTATTTTCCAGAACTCCTATCCCGGGTATATCCACTTCAACCTTATCCCCGGGCTTAATTGCAATAGTTACTCCTGTTGCTCCAGAAAACACCAAATCGCCCGGTCTCAATGTAACTTGCTGACTAATGCAGCTCACTATCTCCGGAAAAGTGAACAGCATATCTCTCGTATTACAACTCTGCACTAGCTCTGAATTTATTCTTACCATTAAATCTAATTCGGTAGGATCAATGTCTGTCTCTATCCAAGGCCCAACAGGAGCGAAAGTATCGGCTCCCTTTGCTCTCCAGAAAGACCAATCTTTCCCTTGCCATGTCCTGTCACTGACGTCATTTCCGCATGTATAACCCAGAATAAATCTGCCAGCTTCCTGGGGTGTCACCCTCCGACAATCTTTTGCTATTACTGCGACAGCTTCACCTTCATAATGGACATCCCCTTCAGAATCCGAGGGAATAATTATCGGATCACTAGGACCTGTCAATGCATTTCTCCCTTTCCTCCACGGTTGTGGTTGCGTAGGGATAGGTGGTGTGTCCTGGCCTAATACCTGCCCAGCGAACTCCAAATGCTCCAGAAAGTTCAAGCCGGGACACCAAATCTCCATAGGATCAGTCGGAGGTAACAATCTTACTTTCGACAGTTCATGCGCAGTATCAGTCATCCGAAATTTTGAAAATATACTCCCTCGTATTTCAACGAGCTTATCCCCCTGCAAAACTCCATACACTACCCTCTTACCGTCTCGAAAGCGAGCAATTTTCATATGGTTTTCCCTTCCTTAAAAACAATTTGACTTCGCGGCCAGTTTAACTAACAGACAATCAAGGGACAAGACTTGAAAAGCTATCAATTATGTGGTTATGTTAGCTCAAATAAGTTGTACAGAATATATCTATTCATACAGAAATATCCCTGTTAGTCTACACATAATATCAATTGAAAGAGGCATCTAATGAAATTAGGTTTCTTCGTCACCAACCAATATCTACCCGGAGAGTCAATGCCTAGGAAAATTCAAGACAGTGTAGAGCAAGTAAGAGCTGCTCGAGAAGCTGGCTTTGATTTAATATGCACAGGACAACACTACCTTGCCGCCCCATACCAAATGAGCACAAGCTTCCCATTATTGGCCCGCCTGGCTGCAGAAGCAGGGGACATGGAAGTTGCTGCAACTATAATATTAGTTCCTCTTCTAAACCCAGTAGAATTAGCCGAAAGTGTGGCAACCATGGATGCGATCTGTAACGGAAAATTTATATTCGGGGTCGGACTAGGATATCGAGACGAAGAATACGCCGCATTTGGCATCCAGAGCCATGAGAGAGTAGGGCGTTTAAAGGAATCTCTTGAAATCATGAAACTTCTGTGGGGAAAGGAAGAAGTAGAATTTCAAGGACAGTATTACCAAGTACCTAAGATCACACCGGCTACGAGACCAGTCCAGTTGCCCCATCCACCTATATGGGTAGCAGCTAATAACGGCGTCGCGATACGCCGAGCCGCCAGATGGGGATATCCGTGGATCATCAATCCACACGCTACTATTCCAATGATATCCGAGCAGTGGACTGACTATAAAGCAACTTTGATAAAGGCCAACAATCCTATTCCAGACACTTTACCAATGATGCGGGAATTATATATAGCTGACAATAGGGAGACCGCGTTTATAGAAAGTGAACCCTATCTGGCATCAAAATACAAAGCGTATGCCGACTGGGGTCAAGATAAGGCCCTTCCGGGGGAAGAGAGTTTCTCTGTCCCTTACCAAGATCTGGCTAAGGACAGATTTCTACTTGGCTCACCAGATGAAGTCGTCAGTGAAATCCAGCGCTACGAAGAGGAATTAGACGCTAACTACTTAATATTCAGAATGCAGTGGCCCGGAATGGAGCAAAGTCAGGTTCTAAAACAGATAGAGCTACTTGGAAAAGAAGTAATACCCCGAGTCAAGAAAAACAGTTAACCTTCAGTCAGACTCAGATTCATAAATCTCCACCCTATACGTTACCAGGTTGAGATTGGTGGTTCGGTTCCATAAATTGCTGTTGGTACAACTCGTAATAGAATCCTTTACGGACTACAAGATCAGAGTGCGAGCCTGATTCTATTATTCTCCCATGATCTATGAAGTATATAACGTCCGCTGCCAGTATCGTAGACAACCGATGGGCAATCGCTATTGTTGTCCTTCCTTTCATTAGAGGCTGCAATGCTTGCTGAATAAGCCTCTCACTGCCAGTATCTAGAGCGGAAGTTGCCTCATCTAGTATTAAAATCCTAGGTTGATGTAAAATTACCCGACCTATTGCCAATCGCTGACGTTCGCCTCCAGATAGACGGTAGCCTCTCTCGCCAACCACTGTATTATATTGTTCAGGGAACTCCATTATTCGGTCGTGGATATTCGCAGCTCTAGCAGCTTCGTAAACATCTTGTTCGTTTGCTTCTGGACGACCGTATAACAAATTTTCTTTTATGGTTGCATGAAAAAGATAACTCTCTTGGGATACATATCCTATGATTTCAGATATAGATTTAAGTTTAATAGATTTCAAATCATAACCATCAATGCTTATCAAGCCTTTTGTAGGGTCATATAATCTTGTCAAAAGATAGGATATGGTTGTCTTACCAGCTCCACTAGGGCCAACTAGTGCTACTAACTGTCCAGGTTGTATATCGAAAGATACATCCTCTAAAGCCCAAGCTTCTGCCGCATTTTCCAGTTCTCCACCATCAGAATATCTACTTGCTTCATATCTCATACTGACTGATTGAAATCGCACTTGCCCTAAAACTTTGTCTGGAGGAAGAACTACGGAAAAGTCTGAATCAGCAATGTCAGGGTCTAAATCTAGATATCCAAATATACGTTCAAACAATGCTAAAGACGATTGTAGGTTCACACTGACTCGCAGAAGAGTAACTATAGGGAAATAGAGTCTAGATTGAAGAGTCGTAAAAGCCACTATCACTCCTGCTGAAATATCGTTATCCCCTACACCTGTCAGCATATAACCCGCTAAAACATATATCATCACCGGAGATATTGAGAAAAATGCCTGCATAATAGCCCACACTGATTGCCCTGTCATTTCTCTACGTATTATCAAATCGGATAGATTTTGACTTTCAGATTCAAACCGACCAGCTTCCCGACTTTGTCGTCCAAAAAGCTTAGTAAGCATTACACCAGACACTGATAATGTTTCTTGAGTAATTGCTGTCATATCAGCGGTCGACTTCTGAACAGCCCTTGATGCCGTACGACGGCGCTCACCAATCTTTTTTGTAATTACAGCGAATATCGGTACAACGCCAACTGCAACTATTGTTAGTTCAATTGATAAGATTGCCATTGCAACAACGGTACTGATCAATATCACAACATTAGAGATTATGTCGGTCACAGTACTTGTAACCACATTTTGAACACCACCTACATCGTCAGAAACCCTAGATTGTATTTCTCCTGTCCTAGTATCAGTGAAAAAGCCTAGAGACAGACTTTGCAAATGGTTGAAGAGTCTATTTCTAAGGTCACGCATGACCTTTTGACCTACAGTATTCGTCAAATAAGTCTGAGCTATGCCTATAAAGCTAGTAACAACGATAACACCGGCCATTACCCCAGCGATTATCCAAAGCAAGTCCAAATCTGGTATTCCAGAACTCGGGAACAGAGCATAATCAAACACTACCCGTATTAATAGCGGATTTACAACACCCAATCCAGCTGATAGTAATATCAGCCCTCCAACAAGGCATATTTGGTATGAATACGGCCCAAAACTGGACGCAATACGCCATCCCAATCGTTGATCCGATACTAGTTGTTCCTGGTTAGAAGCCACCGCTCTTGTCTCCATGCCAATATTGTAACAATTCTAAAAGAAATAGAAATGATATATGAGTTCTCAACCCGATAAGTTTACTAGTATGCTATCCTGTATTCATATCACTTAAAGCCTCCAATCGATACAGGGAGACACAAATGGTACCGCCACAAGATTTTTTTGGAATACTACCCGCGTGGGCAGGTGTTTACGCTGGTCTACTGATCACTGTCATACTCTCATCGCTTCTATTGCATAAACGAGTTTTCTGGTTGATTTCACAAGGCAAATCGACCGCTCGTTTTGATCAGCCCTGGAGAAGGCTAACTGGAGCGATATCAATAGTATTCGGACAAAGGAAGGTTTTACAAAGAGTCGGATCAATTGATCCCCGTAGCCGAAAAATCGATCTAGCAGGCTTAGGACATGCATCGATATTTTGGGGGTTCATGTCGTTTACTGCTAGCTACGCATTATTTATATTCGGAGACTCAATCTGGCCTGAATTATCCAAAACCATTCTAACGACCACAGGAGTCATGATATTCAGCGCATACTTGGATATATTCGCAGCTATCATTCTAGTTGCCTTAGGCTGGGGACTTACACGCCGTTGGTTGGTCAAACCACACAGGCTGAGTTTTGACCTCACACGCAATATAGACGCTGTAATAGTAGTAGCCTTAACCGCAGCTCTGATGGTTGTCACGCTATTAGTACATTCATTATACGTAGCTTCTGGTTACGACGGCCCTGAGGCACACGTGATCATCGGTGGATTACTAGCAAACGGTATTGCAGCCGTAGGTGTCACCCAAAGCGTAGCGATAGTGCTACATGAGGCTATGTGGTGGCTAC
>VFFT01000049.1 GCA_009392775.1 SAR202 cluster bacterium
CCGTACTAAAGGGGAAGCAGGGACCGGAGATATAGTTGAGGCTGTACGCCACATGCGGACCGTTCAAGATGAGATCAGAAAGCTGCAAACAATGCCAGACGATGAACTAACCGTAGAAGCTCGAGATCTAGGAGTAAGCCTAGAACTGCTAACCCAAACAAAAGAGCTCGGTAGAATGCCGGTTGTAAATTTCGCCGCTGGCGGAGTAGCAACTCCCGCAGACGCAGCCCTAATGATGCAATTAGGCGCAGACGGTGTCTTCGTTGGATCCGGTATATTCAAATCAGGAAATCCTGACCAGCGTGCCAACGCCATTGTCCAGGCAGTGACACACTACCAGGATCCGAAAATTATCGCAGAAGTATCTAAAGACCTCGGTGAAGCTATGGTCGGGATTAGCGCACGAAGCATCCCTCAAGATCAACTGCTGGCCCCTAGAAGCATCTAGGTAGTCAATTCACTTGATTGCTGTCTCGGAATAAACTATGCCAGTAAACGACATACGAGAGAAAAATTTAGAAGTAGTTGAGGCACACTTCCATAGTGAAGAACTCAACGAAATCGAAGCTGCATTAGAACTATATACCGACGACATTGTGTGGGAAGCGCCAGCTCGTGGGCTTAGATTTAATGGCAAAACCGACGTGGCACAGAATTATTACCAAATATTCGGTTCCGTCAAAGATGTTTCTTTCCTGAATCTGGATAGATTTGCCACAGAAGATCGAGTTACTGACGACAGCATAGTAAAATTCACTATTATTAAAGAAGGCTATCTCCCATTCCAAATCGGGCAACAAGTAGAAATGAGATTAGTTCATATATTTGAGATGCGTGATGGTAAAATTAGCAAAGAGATCGCATTTGAAATGCCCAAAGCCATATAAACAGGCTACCAATATTTAAACATCAGGTTATACGAATTTGCTAATCGGTGTCCTGGCTATCCAGGGTGACTTCATAGAACATATTAATATACTCCAAACTCTAGGAGTCGAGTGTCGAGAGATCAGGCTCCCAGAACAGCTTTCTGACGTTGACGGGTTAATCATCCCTGGAGGCGAAAGCACAACTCTAAGTCGACTGCTAACCAGATATGATTTAAGACAGCCAATCAAGAAGCTTGCAATTGACGGTAAACCCCTGTGGGGCACATGTGCTGGTATGATCATGATGGCCAGCGAAATTACGGAAAACGATCCAGTGCCATTAGAGATTATGGACATCGGTGTACAACGCAATGCTTTCGGCCGACAAATTGATAGCTTTGAGCAGGAGTTGGAAATAACAGGCTTTGACGAAACCCCATACCATGCTATCTTTATAAGAGCACCAGTGATCAAACGGGTCGGGAGCGGGGTATCGATTATGGCTTCCCTACAGGATGGTCGACCAGTAGCTGTACAACAGGCCAATTTAATGGCCACCTCATTTCATCCTGAGTTAACCAAAGACGCACGATTTCATACTCATTTCCTGAATCTTAACTCAAATAGAACGGTCAATAAGTCATGATTACCTTAAATCATACTATCACCGGGTATTGCTCCAGCGAATTTTGCCATAATAGAGAAGGCCTGGATATATCGCACAAATATCAAATCATCCAAATCTTTCACACAGAACCGGAGGGATAGCGTTGGTCATCACCGAAGAACTAATCAGCTCTGACCTTGACTCTCTACTATCAGCACTACCTGAACGAATTCAAAATGCCATCCGTTCAAACGAACAGAAAAACGAATTGCTGGAGATAGTCATGGATCTGGGTAGAGTACCAGAAGCCCGATTTGTTTCTGGCGATGTAATTCTTGATGATACGGTAGTAGAAAGAAACGATTTAGAAGATCTCATAAACAACATTGGTAATTTTGGAAAAGATAATCGCGCAGGTATTGAGCGCACCCTACACCGTATTTCAGCTATACGGAACCGCAAAGGCGAAATAGTGGGTATAACATGCAGAGTGGGTCGCGCGGTACACGGGACTATTAAGATTATAGAAGACTTGGCATTTTCCGGGAAAAATATATTGTTAGTTGGCAAACCAGGCGTAGGCAAAACCACAATGCTAAGAGAAACCGCTCGGGTCTTAGCTGATGAAGCAAACAAACGAGTAATAATTGTAGACACATCTAACGAGATCGCAGGAGATGGGGATATACCGCACCCGGCTATAGGACATGCACGAAGAATGCAAGTTGCTACGCCTGCAAATCAACATGACGTAATGATAGAAGCGGTTGAAAACCATATGCCCGAAGTAATTATCATTGATGAAATGGGTACCGAACGAGAAGCTGTAGCAGCCAGGACCATAGCGGAACGCGGCGTACAATTGGTCGCTACTGCCCACGGAAATACCTTGGATAACCTAATACTAAATCCAACACTTTCAGACTTGATCGGAGGAGTACAAACAGTAACTCTCAGCGATCAAGAAGCCAAATTCAGAGGAACTCAAAAAACTGTCCTAGAAAGAAAAGCTCCACCCACATTCGACGTTATAGTTGAGATACAAGGATGGCAACAAGTAGCTGTCCACGATGACGTAGCAGATACAATAGACCAGGCTCTTAGAGGATATCAGATCATTCCTGAAATACGCCGACTAGACGAACAAGGGAACGTGGAGCGAACACAAGAGGCCCCTCGCCAGAGTGAAGGAACACCGGGCGCATGGTCCCCTACAATGACATCAGGCAAGAAAGTAGAAACGCAACAGTCCCCCCGGAAAGAAACAAGCAACGATATATCTAAAGATAGATATCTTGATGAAAAGATATTCATGTTCGGTATTAGTCGGGACAAATTAGAGGCTGCGCAGGCCGAAACAGGAATAACTGTAGAAACCTCCAACGAATTAAAAAGAGCAACCTTGGTCTTGACCACTAAGACTCACTACCGTAGAGGGGCTCAACTGGTCAGAGTAGCCGAGACCAGCGGCACCCCGGTATATGTCCTACGAAAAAACACCATGCCTCAAATAATAGACTTTCTTCATACCATTGCCAGAAATAAGGGCATAGACGTTAGAGTAACCGGAGGAACACACGATACCAGTCCACCATCGTCTAAAATTACTATAGAAGATGCCATGCAAGAAGCTGAATCAGCTGCTCAGAAAATCCTTGAGGGGGAGTTCAGTGTATTGCTTGCACCACAACGACCATATGTAAGAAGACTCCAACATATGCTAGCTGACAAATTTAGCCTTGCATCAACCAGTAAAGGGAAAGAACCCGAACGTGGAGTTTTAATATACAAGCCATAGAAGGAATATTCTGTATTTGCACTTTATGGAAATCTCAACCAGTATTAAAGGATCCATAATTGGCTTTCATAGTTTTTGAGGGCGGAGACGGTTCTGGGAAAAGCACCCAGATTAAACGCCTGAGTGGTAGATTACTGCGACGGGAACACCCATACCTAGTTACACGGGAGCCTGGAGGAACACCACTGGGCGAACAACTTAGGAAAATACTCAAGACACGTACTGACTTGAGTCCATTAGGAGAGTTACTGCTATTCGTAGCCGCTAGGCAGCAGCTAGTCACACAGATCATTGAACCAGCTATCCGTTCCGGTAAAAATATACTATCAGATCGATTCACGGCTTCGACCATAGCATATCAAGGCTACGGCAGGGGATTGAACATATCCAACATAGTTAGTCTTAATAAATTAGCAACAGGACAAATAGAGCCCGATCTAAATATATT
>VFFT01000050.1 GCA_009392775.1 SAR202 cluster bacterium
ACAAAAGGTTCATAATTATAGAAGCTATAGAAATCGTTATAGACCTAAAAGCAAAAAGCAAAAGTATCAAACTAAGACTCAATACTAAACCCACCACTATAGGAAAGTATTCGTCAGTCATTTCAACAGAATCAACAACTTCCGCAGATGAACCCCCGACATAGATCGTGTAATCTGAAACAGGAACATCCGAGAATGCAGAAGGTATTAAATCGTGTCGCAAGCTTCTTATTGAATCTAATGCTACTTGATTCTGAGGATCGCCTGGAATCCTTGATGTTAATTCGGCATAATTGACAGACGGTTCTATTACCAACTCAGGCGAAAGAAATCCATCATCTTCTTCTAACTGAACCTCTAAGTCTGCAATTGCATCTTTAACTTTTTGCGAACTAACATCCGCAGATATAACAATGTTTGCTGGAGCATCAGAACCGAATCCAAATTTTTCATCCAGTAATTCAAATCCTACTTTGACTGGCTCGTCATCAGGAAGAACAGATATCCCGCTAGTTCCTTTTTCTAAGTCAAAATAAGAGTACGAAAGTATTAACAAAAAAGCTGAGGCCAAAATCATACTACCGTATGGCCTTTTCATTACCTGAATAGTTATTGAATTCCAAAACCCACCTTCCAAACTGCTCGATTCCTTGCTTTGGGACAAGAAGGACGGAGTTAACCCGGTTTTCCTTAATAAAGATGTCAGTATCAGTAACAACATCACTAATCCCGAAACCAATAGCAGTTTTGGACCCAATTCTTGGGTAAATGCAACGAATAAAAATCCCAACAAATACAAGGAAACTGTGGTGATCTTGGGAACGTGAAAACTGTTTATTTTATCTCCCAACATACCGATCAATGCTGGCAGTAAAGTAATACCAGCTAAGACAGCCACGAAAACCACTAATATAGCTCCAACACCAAATGCCTGAAATGTCTTTTCAGGTATAATAAACATACCAGTAAGGGCTAATACTACAGTCAGTCCACTAAACATAACAGCTCTACCCGCGGTGCTGCCAGTAACAACTATCGCGTCTAATTGTTCTAATCCATTCTGCCGTTCTTCTCTGTATCTCGAAAGTATAAAAAGGCAATAATCTATTCCTACAGCCAACCCCATCATCGTCATAATATTAGGAACAAATTCGTTAAGGTCTACAAACTGACCCAAAATAGCTGCTAACCCAGTAGCAACAAATATAGCGACCACTGCTAAGATAACAGGTATAAATGCTGATGTGACTGTACCAAAGACCAACGCCAAAATTATTATCGCTACTGATATACCTATTGTTTCTCCAGTAACTAAATCCCTTTCCGCCAATTCCTGGAATGTATGCTCTATAGAAGCAGTTCCAATAAAGTAAAATTGAAAATCGTCATTAGAGTAATCCTCAGCAATATGCATTAAAGGAGAAACCAATTTACCTTCTACAAACGGGGCAGATATCATAACCGTGGATAAATCTTCTGAAGGGTTTGGCTGATAGTCTGATACAGTACCTACCGACTGATCCAGATTAGCTTCGTCGATTGCAGATTGCAATTTCTCAAAGAACCCGTTTATTCCTAAGAGGTACGCTTCGGATGGAAAGCTATATTTAGAAGATGTCACAACAAGTAGATTGTCAGACGAAATTCCTTCGGACTCCTCATCTGAACTTTCCTCAGATTCTTCATCCAGTGCTGACAGTTTTTCATCTCTTAGATCCTGAGCTAATTTAAACTCAAGATCCTGTGTCGCACCCTGACCTCCCTGTAGTGCGTCATCCAAATAATTTCGTGATAAGAAGGCAGACAAAATCATCAGTAAAACCCATAGTCCAACTATTATGAAAGGTCTTTGAGCACAAAAGCCCGATAGCGATCTTAATGACATGTTTTTCTATCCTTTAAATGAAATCCTGTAAGAATCAGTTACATTCCACCAACTATATTTGAACCCTCAAACCAAGCTGATTTGGAAACGGGTTGAGATATACTTGATCTTTAATCCAATTTTCAACAGGATTACGATTAATATGATGTTTCATTA
This sequence comes from SAR202 cluster bacterium, assembly GCA_009392775.1. The sequence continues at coordinate 2,042 of VFFT01000050.1, forward strand.
GAGTTATCGGAACTACAATAGGTAATTTACCCATCCTATATTCGTCTATCAACTCTAACAATTCTTGCTTGTCGTTCGAATCCAAATATGTTTTTAGAAATCCCATTAAATGATGAAGAACATTAGCATGCCTCTTGTTCGTGGGAATTACATTTAACGTGACCATCAAAAGATTTTCGTACCGATCTATCACTTCATTGATCGGGAATCTATCAACATTAGCTACTATCCTACCCAATTCTTTCTGATTGTTTTGGTGGTGAGACATTAAAATAGATTTATGGATAGCGTGAAACAAGATCAAATTTCTCTGATCTGGAATACTTTTAACCATTTGTTTCCATCTGTGGTAAACAAATATCTTCTCCACGAAGTTTTCTCTCAACCTCGAATCATGCAAACGCCCTTCTTCCTCGGTAGGCAGTAATGGGAATGTATCCGTAAGCTTACGGGCAAACAAACCTCTGCCCTTACGGGTCGCAACGGAACTATTTTCATACACTCTAACCCTATATAAGCCACAACTTGGGGAATCACTTTTGAATACATAACCGTCCAAATTCATTGATTTGATGGATTTAATGTAACTCTCGGACCACTTATTCATACTCTCTGTATAATCAGTTTTACTCTTAGGGGCAATTAGTGTGGGATTGGCAATGTCTCCGATCAACCTTATATTTTCTCTTGGCACACCCATGCCAATCTCCACCTCTGGGCATATTGGTATCCATTCCACGTATTGTCCTAACGGACCAGTTAGAAATGTGTCTCTGGTGTGGCCCCCATTAAATCTTACCTCCTCCCCTAACAAACACGAACTTATACCCAGCCTCAGTCTAGAAGTTAATCCGTCATTCATTTTTGCATCCTTTGTATCAGTTGTTAGCATTAATGAATTCCATTTCCGATTTGTTACGAATCTTCTTTATTAACCCACCAAAAATCCAACCATGTACAGGATACAAAGCGTACCAATATAGCAAACCAAACAAACCTTTTGGAGCAAAAATAGCCGTTTGTTCCAGATGACTCTTATTACCATCAATATCTGTAACTTTGAACTGTAACCAAGCCCTGCCAGGTACTTTCATTTCTGCCCTTAGAAGTATCATGCGATTTTTATCAACATCCTCGACTCGCCAGAAATCCAGTGCATCTCCTATACGAATATCATCTGGATGTCTTCTGCCTCTCCTTAATCCAACACCTCCAATGAATCTATCTATCCATCCCCTAAGTCTCCATAACCAAGTCGCATGAAACCACCCTCTTTTTGCTCCTATACCTGAAAAACATTTATAAACAAAACTCTTAGGAGCAGAAACTTCCAATGCTCGTTGTTCGAAAATAAATCCTGTCATTGTGTCCATGCGAAATTTAATGATCTCATCTTTTCCTTTACCTACTGCGTCACTCCATGAGCTTTCAATACGACCAAATTCAAGATCTTCCAAGGTAATTCTGACCGCCTCTAAATACGATGCGGGGTTTATATTCGGAAACAATTCTTGAGAATCCGTGTTTCTTACTATAACTTCGTTCCTGAGACCTTCTATCAAAGGTCTTCCTATAGATGCGGGAATTGGAGTAACTAAGTGAACCCAATAAGAGGAAAGCCTCGGAGTTAAAATAGGTACCGGCAGTAACCATCTTTTCAAACCTCTAGCTTTGGCATAACCCAACATCATATTGCCGTATGTCACAACGTCTCGCCCGCCTATTTCAATTACCTTATTAGAACTCTCTGGAACAGTTATAGAAGAAACTAAATATTCCAACAAATCATTAATCCCTATAGGCTGTGTTTTTGTGTATACCCAACTAGGACATATCATAGCTGGAAGACGTTCCACTAGGTATCTTACAATCTCAAATGACACACTACCTGCACCCACAACAACGGCTGCCCTGAATTCAGTAACGGGTACCCCGCTTGCCCTAAGTTCTTCCCCTGTTTCATGCCTGCTAGTGAGATGTTTAGATAATTTGGCGTCCGACTCACCAAGACCACCAAGGTATATTATTCTATCCACACCTTGTTCCTTAGCTTGACTGCCAAAATTTCGAGCTCCGTCTATATCGCGCTTATGGAAATCCGGGCCAGATCCCATGCTATGTACCAAATAATAGGCAACTGATACGTCATCCATAACCATTTCGAGTGTTTCTTGGTCTAAAACGTTGCCGGTAACAATCTCAACTTTATCGGCCCATTCCCGATCTAAAATACGATCAGGATCGCGTACCAATACTTTTACAGGGTATCCGGCATCCAAAAGTTTAGGTACAAGCCTACCCCCAATATAACCCGTGGCACCAGTGACTAAAACTTTAGGATTCATATACTTAGATTCTCATTCATTGTACGAAAAAGAATAGTACCATAAACAACATAGATAAAGTTCCAAAATTGGCTTGAATTTTAAGTAATTTTTCTTTGGAACATTTACTACTTAATCATAAGTAGTAAATCTATGTGATTCTGGTGATTTTTCCCAAAACTTTTCGGCTCCATTCATAGCCAAAGCACGTTCCGGGCTAGCTTTCCACTGTTCGTATATCTCTTCGTTATCCCATATTACCAACGACGTTATCTGGGTGTTATCAGATGTTGAATACAAAGTTCTCCTATTAACAAAACCTGGAGCTCTGCTCTGAGCTTCACCGTTACCTTTAAGTAACTGGTCAGCTTCATAAAACAATTCTGGTTTTGCCCAATGGTGTGTTAAAACTCCTATCATTTTAACCTCCGGAATAGAATCTAGGATTCCAATCTATAATATACAAATACAAACATAATGGACATATTTGGGTGAACATACATACTGTTTCTGATGGAAAACTTTAAATGAATGTAATAAAATTCAACTGGAGTTTTCCAAAATGAGCATTAGAGACAAACTTAGGGCACAAGAATCTATAATGTCGGACCACGATCCATTTTACGCAACGTCCGAGAGAATAGTATATTACAAAAATCTCGACGGGCATGAAGAGTTTTCATACATTGATTACTCCAGACTAGAATCTGTTGAAATAATAAAGGAACCCAACCACAAAGTTCTCATTGCAGGAACCCTTCTAATCGTTGGCGGGGCTATTATGGCAGCAACACTTCAATATCTAACATCTTGGCCGGCAATAATATTTGGAATAGGAGCCATGATTTACGGCGGCATAGGCAGGGAATCACATTACCAGATACATGCCAATAACATGACTAATGAAGAATTAAGTATATGGCGTCTACCTTATTGGGGTAGCGGCAGTTTTATTAGAACCATCAAAACTGTAGTCGGCTTAGACCAAGAATTCATCTGACGTGTTGTGTGGTAAAAACCCACGTGGTATATTCAGCTTAGTGTAAGGTTTTCCATTAAATGGTATTTACTGCTTATAATTGTTAATGATGAATAGAATAAAAAACAGCTTTAATACCCTTAAAGAAAAAGGCGAAATGGGGGTCATCCCATACCTTACTGTTGGTTTCCCATCCATTGCAGATACCATGAATATGGTACCTGCATTAGCGGAAGGCGGTGCAGATATAATTGAACTTGGTGTTCCATTTAGCGACCCACTTGCCGACGGAACAACAATTCAAAGATCAAGTTTCCAGGCTTTATTAAATGGAGTAAACCTAAAACGGTGTCTAGATGTTTGCAAGGATCTGAGACTCAATGGATTGACCACACCCCTTGTACTTATGGGGTACTATAACCCGATACTAAGATTCGGATTGAAGGAATTTGCTATCTCCTGCAAAGAAAATGGAGTTGATGGAATCATAGTGCCAGATCTTCCTTTTGAAGAGTCATGGCCTCTAAAAAAAGAATGTCAAGAAAACGAAATTAGCTTTATCCCTCTGCTTGCTCCAACCAGTACTGATATAAGAATAGAGAAAACTTGTCAAAATGCAGATGGATTTATATATTGTGTGAGTTTGACAGGTGTGACCGGTGCCAGACAAGAGATGGGGTCATCTGTACCTGAATTCATAAATCGAGTAAAAAAGTACTCAAAAGTACCAATAGCGATTGGTTTCGGCATTAGCCAAAGACAACATGTGGAATCGCTAAGTACAATAGCCAACGCAGCGGTTGTTGGAAGTGCGCTAATAGACACCATAGAGAAAACACCAACTCCTGATAGAAGAGAAGTAGTCAAAAGTTTTATATCTGATCTCAAAGGCGGATCTTAAACCGGAGGAATAAAGTTATGGCTCTAATATGCAGAGGACTCAGAGGGGCTACTACCGTAAAAGAAAATACAAGAGACGCTATTCTGGATGCTACTCACGAGCTCCTCAATCATCTGCTGAACTCAAATGACCTGAATAAGAATGATATAGCTGCCACGTTTTTCACCACCACTAGTGACGTTAATGCCGAATTCCCAGCCGTAGCAGCTCGAGAGATGGGATGGACACATGTCCCATTACTAAATAGTCACGAGATGAATGTTCCAGGAATGCTTCCTATGTGTATAAGAGTATTAGTACTAGTGAATACTGAAAAACAACCAGAAGAAATGAATCACTCCTACTTAAGAGATGCATCACACCTGCGACCAGATATCACTGGCTAGTAACACTACTTGTATCGCGACTAGACACACCAAGCGTTCGATGCTATAGTCACCACCACCGATCAAATAGAATCGTAAACAACAATACTGGTAGAGATATAAATATGACACAACTACATGATTTGAATATAGAAAGCATCCAACAATTAGCAGCCCCTAGTGAGTTTCTGAAAGAATTTCCGACAACTCCAGAGATAGCTGCCCAAGTAACCGACGGTAGAGATCAAGTTGCCCGTATCCTTAAGGGTGAAGACGACCGAATGCTAATGATAGTTGGGCCGTGCTCTTTGCATGATATAGAGGCTGGATATGAATATGCTGAAAAACTGAAGTCGCTAGCGGACGAGATGAAAAATGAAATGCTAGTAGTAATGCGAGTTTATTTCGAGAAACCCAGGACTACAGTAGGATGGAAAGGGCTAATCTACGACCCACATCTTAATGGAAGTTTCGATATCAATACCGGATTACGTATGGCAAGAGAATTCCTTTTAAAAGTAAGTGAGTTAGGACTACTGACTGCAATTGAATTTGTAGATCCTATCACCCCTCAGTATATTGCAGATCTTTATTCCTGGGCTGCAATTGGGGCACGTACAGCAGAAAGTCAGACCCATAGACAAGTCAGTAGTGGGCTCAGTATGCCAGTTGGCTTCAAAAATGGAACAGGTGGAAGTGTACAACTAGCGGTCGATGGAGTAACAGCTTCTAAGGCAGCGCAGGCTTTCTTGGGAGTGGACTCTGAAGGGAAAGCCTCAGTAGTTGTTACTAAGGGGAATCAACACACTCACATAGTCTTAAGAGGTGGTAGTCAGGGTCCAAACTTTGATGCCGAATCTATAGCTGATGCCGTACAACGATTGGAAAAGGCAAACCTGAGAACTCAATTAGTTATAGACTGTTCACACGCAAATTGTGGTAAAGATCATAAAAAACAGCGTATAGCATTCCAAGATTTATTGAAACAAAGGTCTGAAGGAAATACAAATATTGTCGGGGTTATGTTAGAAAGCCACATTTTCGAAGGCAACCAGCCTCTTGACGAAAGCAATCCTGACAACCTGAAATATGGAGTTTCGATAACAGATCCGTGTGTTGATTGGGAAGAAACAGTTGAACTTTTAAGATATGCCCAGCAGATCCTGAAAAAGTCTTAACTGTAACAAGCTAGATTTCAATACATCAATACCGACCAAGTTATTCTCGGAGTTTCCCATGAAAGCCGATCAAGAATTAATTCCCTTCCCACCTAAAGAAACCCTAGTCGCAGTTGGGGTTTTCGATGGAGTACACTTGGGTCATTCAGGTCTGATTAAACATCTGACCACTCTCGCTCATAGCAACGATATGCTGAGTTGTATAGTAACTTTCTCGAATCATCCCAGAACAGTAGTAACTCCGGGATTTGAGGTTAAATATATAACCGATCCTAAACATAGGGTGGATCTTCTTAAGGATGCCGGTGCCGATTTGGTAATGCCCATAACATTTGACCATGATCTGTCTCTACTTAGTGCTGATCAATTCGTGGATCTACTACAAGATAGGTTGAGAATGAAAGGCATGGTCATGGGCCAAGATTTTGCCATGGGACACAACCGAGAAGGAGATGCAGAAACACTAAAAACAATGGGCCTGGCAAAAGGCTTTTCAGTTAATGTAATCGATGCCGCTTGCCACAACGGGGAAAATATCAGCAGCACACTGATACGGAAATTAATAGCAGATGGAATGTTAACTAAGGCCAGAGACGTGCTGGGAAGACCGTTTTCAATAGGAGGGCGTGTAGTATCTGGAGATTCGCAAGGAAAAACCTTGGGTTTCCCAACAGCAAATCTGGATGTAAACACACATCTATTAATACCACCAGACGGTATATATGCCACACTAGTAAGAGCCGGCAATAAGCAATATTACGCGGCTTCTTACATAGGAACAAAACCTACATTCAACGGTTCTAAACATGTTATAGAGACATTCCTGATAGATTTCAACGAAGACATATATGGATCATTCATAACTATAGATTTCATAGAGAGAATAAGGGAAGACCAATCCTTTTATTCATCTACTGAACTTATAGAACAGATGAAAATAGATGTTGAATATACTTTGGATATTCTAAAGTTGTATACTCAGAAGAATTAAGTTTGATTTGAACAGATGATGCCTTCAATAAATCCCATACAACTTGAAAATATACTCCATCGAGGAGTTACGGATATAATCGTGGAAAGCGAATTCGTCCGTCTTCTTGAAGAAGGTAAACCGCTGCGCCTGAAAATGGGGTTTGACCCCAGCAGACCCGATATTCACCTGGGCCACGCCGTGGGACTTAGAAAATTGAGAGAGCTTCAAGACATAGGCCATCAGGTGGTGTTAATAGTAGGTGACTGGACTGCCCAAATAGGAGACCCTAGCGGACAGTCTGCTACAAGACAAATGCTTTCTGCCGAAGAAGTCAGGGAAAACGCCCAAACCTACCTGACGCAATTCTTTAAAGTAGTAGATAAAAGCAAAACTGAAACTGTATGGCAAAGTGAGTGGTTCGGCAAATTCACCCTTGATAATGTTTTTGATTTAACCAGAAGATTTACCGTGGCACAGTTTCTAGCCAGAGATGATTTCGCTAACAGATATAACTCTCAACAACCTATAGCAATAACCGAATTACTTTATCCTCTATTACAAGCCTATGATTCAGTAGCTATAAACTCCGATGTAGAGTTTGGGGGATCCGATCAGAGATTTAACCTGTTAGTAGGCAGGGATCTACAAGGTATGCTCGGACAACGACAACAGCAATGTTTCATAATGCCTCTATTGGTTGGAACAGATGGTGTGCAGAAAATGAGTAAAAGCCTGAACAATTATATAGGAGTTGATGAACCACCGAGTGATATGTACGGTAAAATTATGTCTATACCCGATCACCTAATAATGAGCTACCTCGAATTAACTACAAGCACCAGTAAGCAGGACTTAAACCAAATAAACAAGGAAATGCAAGCAGAATCTGTGAATCCCATGGATATTAAAAAGATGCTGGCGAGAGACATAGTTTCTCAATTCCATGATGAATCTTCCGCTAGAGAATCAGAATTAACGTTTGTTCGAACAGTCCAACAGGGAAATGAACCTGAAGACATAAAGACATTATTGATGCAATTCACCACGAATGCTGAAAACCCAAACAAGTCTTTAACAATAAACTTTGTTGATCTAATAACCGCAGAAAAATTAGTGAATAGTAAATCTGAGGCCAAACGACTAATATCCCAAAGCGCTGTATCTATCAACGGAGTAGTGAGTAATGCCGAGACAAATGTGATTCAGCCAAACGATATAATCCGCGTTGGAAGACGCCGTTTTCTTAAAATAGTTGAGGGTTAATAAAAGGTATAGACTCTACAAGCAATATATTTAACCAAAATTTAACCTATAAACCCATTGTACATTCAAAATAAGGTGCTAAACTTCACAATGTTTTCACATTTTATAAGTTATATTTCATGCTGGCGGGAGGATTGAAATGAGTTTCAAAATACCAAAGAATTTAAGAATACCTGGACCAACACCTTGTCCTGATTATGTCCTGGAAGCTATGGGGCAAGGTATGATAAACCATAGAGGTCCAGAATTTCAGGACATGATACACCGAACAACTGAAGGCCTGAAAAGTATTTTTCAAACATCGAATGACGTGTTCATACTGACAGCATCTGGTACTGGGGCTATGGAAGCAGCAGTTGTGAATACCTTATCCCCAGGAGATACAGTTCTTTCAGTATCTATAGGGGTATTTGGTGACCGCCTTGGCCAAATAGCAGAAACCTACGGGGCAAATGTAATAAAATTTACTACAACATGGGGTACTGCGGCCGACCCAAATGACGTAAAAAAGGTTTTGGATGACAACCCAAATATAAAAGCCGTAATTGTGACTCATAATGAAACATCAACCGGTGTCACGAACGATATGGCGGCGATAAGCAAAGTAGTTAAAGACGCTGATAAACTCTTACTGGTTGACGCGATAAGCAGCCTGTCTTCACTACCGTTTTACACTGACGAATGGGGCTGCGATGTTGTCATGAGCGGATCTCAAAAGGGGTATATGGTACCACCGGGGTTGGCATTTATAAGTGTCAGCGAAAGAGCCTGGGAAGCTTCCAAAGAAGCCACAATGCCTCGTTTTTACTGGGATTTTGGAAGGGCTAAAAGTTACCTGGAAAGAGGCCAAACTCCTTGGACTCCTGCAGTGTCAATTTTTTACGCCTTAGACGTAGCACTGCAAGGAATGTTTAAAGAAGGAATGGAAAACGTCTTTCAAAGACACATTGATTTAGCCAATAAGACAAGAGCAGGTGTCAAAAGTCTGGGGTTGAAACTTTTTGCAGATGAGACACACGCATCAAATACCGTTACCGCCATTGATGTTCCAGAAGGTGTAAACGGTGGAGATTTGGCAAAACGAATGCAAAGTGATCACGATGTCGTATTAGGTGGAGGGCAAGGTAGTCTAACAGGGAAAATATTCAGGATAGGTCATTTAGGATATGTATATGAAGAAGATATATCCCTTGTCTTATCTGCTCTTGAAGACGTGTTGCCAAAGATTGGATTTAATGGTTAAACAAAAATTAGCACGGAGAAACGATGGCTAAGATACTCGTATCAGACAAGCTAGGAGAAGAGGGAGTTAGCCTTCTACGGAACCATGGGGAAGTAGATGTTAAAACTGGACTTTCTCCAGAAGAACTCTTATCTATTATCGGAGATTACGACGCTTTAGTAGTAAGGAGTGAAACAAGAGTTTCCTCAGATGTAATAGAAGCCGGTATTAAACTTCAGGTCATTGGAAGAGCTGGTGTGGGAGTCGACAACATAGACTTACAAGCAGCAACCCACAAGGGCATTGCAGTTGTAAACGCCCCTACCGGTAATACAATAGCTGCTGCCGAACACACCGTGGCAATGATGATGGCTTTGGCAAGAAACATACCCCAAGCAAACGAATCTCTACATAAAGGTGAATGGACCAGAAGTGCTTTCACTGGTATTGAGTTAAGAAACCGGGTCCTAGGTGTGATAGGACTAGGAAAAGTAGGAATTGAAGTAGCAAGAAGAGCCATTGGTCTTGACATGCAAGTAACTGGATACGACCCCTTTGTGCCAGAAGAATACGCATCCTCAATTGGTATACAGCTAAAGTCATTGGATGATATTTATAAAGACTCAGATTTCATATGTCTTCACACACCACTCACCGAATCAACTCGCGGTCTAATAGGTGAAAAACAAATTGCTATGATGAAACCAACGGTTCGAATCTTGAACGTAGCTAGAGGTGAACTCATTGATGAACAAGCCCTTGCTGACGCAGTAGACAAAGGTCAAGTCGCGGGAGCTGCCCTAGATGTGTTCACAAAAGAACCCCCCGTAGATAGTCCGCTGCTCAACAATCCGAAAATCATAACTACCCCTCACCTTGGTGCCTCAACTGAAGAAGCACAAGCACAGGTAGCTATAGAAGTAGCAGAGCAAGTCATCACTGTCCTGAGTGGAAAATCTGCAAGATATACTCTGAATGCCCCTCTGGTATTGCCAGAAGGACAAGCGACCTTGAGTCCATACATCTCACCTGCAATATACGCAGGTAAAATCGCCACACAGTTGACCAAAGGTCAACTCAAGAAAGTAAACATTAGGTACGAAGGAGAAATAGCGAATCACGATACTAATATACTCAAAGCCGCGTGCCTCGTAGGGTTTTTGGACCAAATAAGCCAAGAAAGAGTAAATCTGGTAAATGCTAACCTGCTAGCGTCTCAAAGAGGTCTTAATATAACAGAACAGAAAGCAACATACTTAGAACAATACAGTAGCCTGATAACCGTAGAAGTGGATTCATCCGAAGGAAAAACAATAGTTTCAACCTCCCATATACGAGACGAAACCCATATAGTTCGGGTTAATGATTACTGGATAGATCTAGTAGCAACTAGTGGATATATGCTCTTCACAGACCATCATGACCGGCCGGGAATGATAGGAGCTCTCGGAACCATAACTGGCAAACACGACATAAATATAGCATTTATGGAAGTGGGTAGACTCGAACCAAGAGGACGAGCAACCATGATTGTTGGGCTAGATGATGCTATGCCTCAAGAAGCCCTTACGGAAATAAACGATCTTCCAGACGTGATCAGCACATCTGTGGTTCAAATATAGCTAGATTAAATTCGCCAAATCTATTATCTTTGCTTCCCGTTTTCCCGCAGATATCTCGAGCGTTACTACCGTACCTATCTTCCTGAGTTGATCACGTAAAGTAGGACTGCCCGGATTAATGAGCAAAGTGTCTCCGTATTCCTCTACTAAGACAGTACACGTATGGCCAAAAACGATTACATCTACTTTCCTGCCAAACATTTCATCAGGTACTAAAGGTCCTCTATTTTCATGGTTATATAAATTAGAAAGAGAACCAGGATAAATCCAGCCTCCAAATCCAGGTACCATTAAATCATGAATCACACCTATAACACTGCCTTCTACTTCGACGACTTGCTTTTCTTCAACTCTAGGATCTCCATGACACATCTTATCTCTATCTAAGGCACCTGCAACTTTTACAGGAGCAATCGATTCAAGCCAATCTAAAACAGAAAGGGTATAAACATTTCCTGCATGAAGTATTAAATCAACGTCATGAAATACATCTTTAACAATCTCTGGTACTTCTGTAGCTCCTCCTGGGATATGGGTGTCGGATATTAGACCAATCTTCATATATATGTACCTCTATCTTATGACAATAATGTGACCATGTCAGATTAACGCTGCCCGACCTGGATTCGAACCAGGGACTTCAGCTCCAAAGGCTGACGTGCTACCGCTACACTATCGGGCATCTTCATAGTCTTTACGTAATTACATTGTAATGCCCAGAGCCACACTGGTCAAAGAGAAAATTTGTATTGAACTTTAAATTGACACCTTAACCAAATAAGAACTATAATCCTAGCTGGAATAATATTTATCATGTCTAAAAGAACTTATCAACCTAAAGTAAGAAGAAGGAAAAGGGTTCACGGGTTTTTCTCGAGAATGATGACCCGTGGTGGCCGCAGAGTACTAAGAAGTAGGCGATTTAAAGGTAGGGAGAAACTAACGGTTTAGTAGGGTTAATGCCCACACTTCTCCGAGATTCTTTGGTTATGGCTCAATGAAAAAAGAGCTGCGTATCAGAAAACCCCTAGAGTTCTCTAATGTTTACACTAACGGTCGGTCTTGGGTAAACAATCTACTGGTGCTGAAAGCTATGCACGTGGATAACAGTCACGAAAGCAGGTTCGGTTTCACTGTGGCCAAACGTACTGGCAACGCAGTTGCCAGAAATACTGTTAAGAGACGACTTAGAGAATCAGTCAGACACACTTTAGTTAAGGACGGATGGGATATGATCTTCGTGGCCCGCCAAAAAGCAGCTGTAGTAAGTTATCAAGAACTCCACGATGCAGTACAATCTATTCTAAGTAAAGCAAACCTACTGACCAAGGCTCGTCAGGAGAAAACATAGTATCTTGAAAAAAATATCTCTGACCTTAATCAAACTGTATAAAAAATCTATTTCCCCATTCCTACCTACTTCATGCAGATATTACCCAACGTGTGCTGACTATTCCTATGAAGCAATACAAAAGCATGGTGCCATTAAGGGTTTGTCTTTGACATTAAACAGATTGATCAGATGTAACCCCATAGGTAAAAACGGATATGACCCAGTTCCCTAAGTAACATATATATTAGACATACATACAAAGTAATTTATACAAAATTGAATACACTAAAATTAAACAACCTAATCAGATTCCTTCTTCTACTAACAATATTGATTGTTATGCTCTCTGGGTGCGAAGCTAACAACTTCTCAGCGAAATCCGGGTGGTCTGGAGCAGTCACCGTAGACGATACGGTGTATATAGGTACCCAAGAAGCAAGGCTTGCTGCATTTGACAAGAATACTGGTGATGTTCTATGGCAATACCCTAATACGGAAGAAGAGGATTTCAAAGGTCTATATGGATCCCCAGTTGTTAAAGATAATTTAATTTATATTGGAAGCTATGGCGAAAGTTCTGGAAGTCTATATTCCATAAATATAGAAACCAGACAAAAAATTTGGAGTTTCGAATCAGACGGACACATAGTAGGATCTCCTGTATTAACTGATAAAAGTGTGATATTTGGCACATCAAACGGAACATTATATTCCTTGGCTATTGAAGATGGTGTGCAAGAATGGAACTTTCAAACAGGGAATAAGATTTGGTCCACACCTGTCATTGAACAAGACATAATCTATCTTTCATCTTTGGATAGAAACCTGTATGCGTTAACTTTGGAGGGCAAGGAACTCTGGAAATTCACCACTAAAGGTGCCATAGCGGCAACTCCTCTAGTGACAGATGGAACGGTATATATAGGATCATTCGACAAACATTTCTATGCTATAGATGCAACTAAAGGGACTGAACAATGGTCTTCACCATTTAGAGGCGGTAACTGGTTCTGGGCTAAAGCAACGTCAGATGAGTCAAATATTTATGCTGCTTCCCTCGATGGAAACATATATGCTATCAACAAATACAATGGGTCATCCAGTTGGAACACGCCCTTTGACACGAAAGCTCCAATAGTTTCCGATCCAGTGTTAATTCCCTCTGGCCTCGTTGTAGCGAACCACAACGGCGACGTATTCTTGCTAGATAAAGATACAGGCAGTGAACTGCGATCATTCTCAATAAAAGAGCCAGTGAGAGCACCAATTAAATCTTCAGGCACTGATTCAGTAATCTACATTAGTGCCATGAATCATACTGTTAGAGCTGTGAATTTAGAAGACACCCTCTGGAGGGACCTTTGGTGCTACGACTCCAAGGAAGATAGGACTTGCCAAAGTGGTTAATAACATCGACATGATTTTGGAGTATAATGCTTGATTTTCTAGGTTTAATGTGGGAACAGCTTATACAGGGACCTATGGTCAACAGTCTAGTATTTCTTTACGCTATTCTCTTTGACAATTTCGGTCTGAGCATACTCCTCTTTACAGTTATCATCAGAGTAATTACATTACCTCTTACTCTCAAACAAATAAGACTTACCAGAAATATGTCCGTTCTACAGCCTAAAGTTAAGGCTCTACAAGAGAAATACAAGAATGACCGGTCTAAACTATCTCAAGAAACCATGAAGCTTTACAGAGAACATGGGATGAATCCCTTCGGATGTTTAGGCCCCATGTTGGTCCAGATGCCTATATGGATAGGTCTATATCAAGCCATTATTCAAACTTTACCTAGCCAACCAGAGAGACTAATAGGACTTTCAGAAAAACTCTATTCTTGGCTACCACTTGTCAACGAAGCAGTGCCTCTAAATAGTGGGTTTCTTTGGTTAAACCTAGCCCAAGGGCCTGCCGAGCAAAAAGATTTCCTACTACCTGCATTAGTAGGTCTATCTATGTGGTCGGTTCAGAAAATGTCGATGGTTCCTTCGGCAGATCCAAGGCAAGCGCAAACCAACACTATGATGTTGTGGATGATGCCTCTGATGCTAACTTTCTTCTCATTCCAGTTGCCAAGTGGATTAGCACTTTACTGGGTGGCATCCAACTTCATACAAATGGGTATACAATATTTTATAACCGGTTGGGGGAATCTATTACCTGCACCAAAACAAGGGCCCGTAGTACAGGAAAAATCATCCGAACAATCGGTTGAAGAAATGGAGCAAAATGGAAACGATGGAAGTGACAGGGAAGTCAGTAGACGAGGCGATAGAGAACGCCCTAGAGCAACTCGGCGCAAACCGAGATCAGGTAGAAATAGACGTAATAAGTGAAGGCAAAGGTGGTATTTTAGGATTCGGGGCCGAACCTGCTCGAATTAGAGTCCTTATGCTAGATATGCCTACGGAACTATTACCTGTATCTAAACTAGTCTTGGACAATGTTATGAGGAACATGAATGTCAGTGCTTCATCTGCTGTTTCTAAGAATAATGATACTCAGTCCGATACTATCGAATTCGACATAGAGGGTGAAGACTCTGGTTTGTTGATTGGGAGACGAGGAGAAAGCCTAAAAGCTTTACAATTTATAGTAAATCTGATCGTAAACAGGAAGACTGAAGGAAGAGTAATATTGGATGTGGAAGGGTATAAAGAACGGCGATATTCCTCGCTGAGAACCCTGGCTAACAGAGTAGCAGAAAGAGTTGTGGATGTTGGACAATCTATCACATTGGAACCCATGACTCCCAACGAGCGCCGCGTCATCCACATGGAACTATCCGAAAACAACAAAGTTGCAACCGAAAGCACCGGCATGGGAGACCAAAGGAAAATAACCATTTATCCAGCATCAGATAAACCCAACTGACACCATCACGAGGTTGACACAGGCACTATATATCACTAGGATAATCAAGACGCCATTACACTGGTTTTGGCCTTATACAAGGAATCTCGGATTCAGATCACAAACACTGAAAGGGGGACTCTATGACTAGTCAGGGCTCTGAGCCACCAGTTGGACCACTAGACACTCATTCTGACGTAACCGCAGGACCTTTGGGAACTCACTCGGATGTATTGGGGGGTGCTGCTGCACCGTTAGTCCGTAGTTTAGATAACTTATCTCACGATACTATGGGCCCCTATAATATCGTTCCCGTAGCATCACAATTAACCCAACCATATTGGGATGGAACAAAAGAGGGCAAATTGGTGTTACAACGTTGTCAAGGATGCGGATACTACAATCATCCACCTAACTACATCTGTATAAATTGCAAGAACAGAGACCACGAATTGGCGTGGGAGGAAGTTAGTGGAAGAGCAACTCTTTATACACACTATATTTGCTACGACACATCTGTATCCGGCTTTGAGGAAAAAGTTCCTTATGCGGTGTGCATAGTAGAACTTGAAGAACAAACTGGGTTATTACTTATGTCTAACATCCTAAATTTCGAATACGGAGAACTTGGTGAAGGTCTTACCATGGGCCTTCCTCTTGAAGTCGTATTCGAACAAATCAACGATGATGTTTGGATACCACAGTTTCAACCAAGAACTAGCTAACCCGTTTTAGGAATAAACCAATATAAATATAAACAGGAGGACGTTATGCCGATTGAATGGCCAAAAGGGAAACGCCCAGTATTCATAGGAGCAGGTAGTACCATGTGCAGGCGCTACTACGGCGGCAGTAAATCTGCGAGAGCAAACGAAGCAGCTCTCAATGCTATCGCGGATGCCGGATTGAAACCCTCTGATATTGACGGAGTAGCTTCATGGGCAGACCCCAACTGGGGACCAAGTGTTAAGGGAGATCCTGCAGTCTGGTTGGATGCCAATCATATAATGTCAGCTATACCATTCGATAATGTCAAATGGTGGATACAAACCGATCTGCCGGCGGCCGGGTCAGTGAGTATGATACATATAGCTGCAGCGGCTTTAGCTTCAGGAGTATGTAACTACGCAATTTGTATAAGAACCGGCCATCATCCTGCTGGTGTAAGATACAGACAAGTGAGCGGCAGAACAGCTGGAGGATCCTCAGCTTTTTCAACTGTATATGGCCATGGTGTTGGAGGATCTGGACAAGCTATTACTTACCAAAGATATTTGGAAAAATATGGAGCCAAACGGGAAGAGTTGGCTGCATATGTTATCAATGCACATAAAAATGCCCAAATGAATGAATACGCCGTCTGGAAGGGTCGCCAAATAACGTATGATGACTATATCAACTCACGACTCATCGCTTACCCAATGTGCGTTTTCGACAATGACATGCCAGTAGATGGAATACAGGCGGTAATAATGACTACCGAAGATCGTGCCAAAGACACTCCTCATCCTGGAGGTTACATAGCTGGCATGGGGGCCAGCGTATGGAACAAAAAGAAAACTGGAGTTGTAGCATCTCTGGAGAACCAATACGAATGGGAAGGACAGCACGGTAAAAATTTGTTTGACAGTGCTGGAATGAAACCATCAGATGTTGACTTAATACACCTATATGATGGATTCAGCCCTATGACATGGATGTGGCTAGAAACAATGGGTATAGTACCTGAAGGCCAGGCCCATAGTTGGATGCAAAACGGAACTATAGATATAGATGGACCTCATCCTATGAACACTGCTGGTGGTAACTTAGGTAATGGAAGAATCCATGGAATGACCCACATATGGGAAACTGCTCAACAGATGATGGGAACAGCAGGTGAAAGGCAGCTGCCACGGCCTGGAGGACAAATGAAGAAGTTGGACGTGGCAATATGTGAAACCGGACCCCACGGTAATGGATCTAGCTTTTTATGCACTCGTGAATAAGAGTATCGAAAACTGGCTTTGTTGTTCTTTTGTTGTTGAGCAGCAAAGCCAGTTTTTTGGCAAAAAAAATGACAACGGAGAAACTTCTTGAAGATAGGTATTGTATCAGATATACACTGCGATCTGCAGGCTTTCGAAACAGCTCTTTCCGAACTTAAAGGAGTAGACCAAGTAATATGTGCTGGAGATATGAACCTCCAGTATAGGTTCTCGAATGAAATATCTGAGATTATGCAGAAATATAGAATACCGGTCGTAAGAGGAAATCATGATACAGCAATACTAGCTCCTGCAGGAGCTGTATTGAGAAAATCTGGCAATATCAAGCCAGATAACTTGCAACATTTACAAAGAGTTCCATTGACACTTTCATGGAATATTGACGGCAAATTTGTGATGATGATGCATACTAGCCCATTGGATCCAACTGGGGGGACTGACGGAGGGAGAGCAGGATTGTTCCTACCGGGCGAGGGCGATAGATTGGCTCCGATTGAAGATGATCAAGGAGCTGTTTCCTCTGGTACGGACGACAATAGCTTCAGCGGTAAATTAGCTAAAATACCCAATCACCTACTACCTGAGGCCAAAGCAGACGTTTTAATTGTTGGACATACACATAGACCCCTAATAACGAATGTCGATAAACAGTTACTTATCAACCCCGGATCACTTGGCCAACCCAGAGATCCTGACAAACCAGCCTTTAGAACTTATGCAATATTGGATACATCTACGTGGGAAGCCAATATACATGGATTCGAACAGGCTCGTGATACTTGGGAATAAATAGCAAAGCCGGTTACAGATTGTATCTAATGTTCACAGGTTTTATAGTATTGAAGTTACAACAGCGTCTATCATCACGTAATATGATTATCAATCAGGTATAGATATGCTAAACCTGCTCAATGTTAAAATAACGCAGAAACAGATAGTAGGGTTAATATTCCTAGGAATCTTGCTAATAATATTTATCTCTTTCAGCAGATTCCCTAAGCTTGACGAAATCAACGAAGACTTAGAGGCTGTTACAAAGCCGGTGGTAGAATGCTTTCAAGGATTTTGTGTTGAAACTGAGAAAAGCCTTTTCAATCGATGGAAGGATTTTTCAATCGCCTATTTCGAAATCATATCTGCAGGAATGATATTCGCATTTCTAGTAGCTGGGCTAACTGAAACTTTTATAATACCCAACAAGATAAACACTTACCGCGATAGAGGCGTTGTCGGTCAAACAATCATCGGACTAAGCATAGGACCCATATGGAATCTGTGCTCAGCGTGTGTAGTGCCGATAGCCAATTCTTTCCATAGAAAAGGTTCGGGTAGCGCTTATGCTATAGCTATGATTCAAGGATCATCCACACTTAATCTACCTGCCATTATCATGAGTATGACTATCTTCACACCTCTTTTAGGGTTAAGCAGAGTAATAATGAGCGTGTTTGGAGCATTGGTCATCAGCCCAATTGTGGCCCTGGCTGCTGGTGACAAAACATACCACAAGATCCCGAACGACACTGATAGCATACCAGTGGCTGAACCCACACAAGAATCATTTTATTCTATGATATACCTAGGTATTATTAGTTGGCTGAAATCCAGTATGAAATACCTGATTAGATTAGGACCAATCATGATAGTAGCAGGGTTGGGAAGTGGACTGGTACTACAATGGATATCCTCAGAAACCGTATCTGGTTTCCTCGGAGACAATATAACAGGAATATTGATAGCAGCTACATTTGGATTGTTGATAAACGTACCATTATTGTTCGAAATCCCACTAGTAGCTCTGTTAGTAATAATGGGAATGGGCATTTCCCCAGCTGCTACTCTCCTGTATGTAGCCGCTGCAGGAGGGCCAATAACATTCTGGGGCTTGACTCAAGTCTTACCCAAGAGAGCTATTATAGTATTTGCCATTGCCACGTGGACCACTGGAGTGTTGGGTGGCATTGTGGTTTGGATAGTCAGTTCCAATTTGACAAATATCTCAATTCTTACGTGATATCAATACTGTCTCTGCAAGACAGCTAACATAGAACTTTAACCTGTTATTTCTTCTACATTAAAAAAGAGGCCTGATAACCTTCTGGTTATCAGGCCTCTTATATCAGCAAATTAGTGGGCTGATTTAGCTCTTGTCCTTCTCCCAAAGAGCCTTCAAGACATTCCCGGGTTTCAGTGGTAATTCTCTTATTCTTACCCCGACTGCGTCGTATACGGCATTGGCAATTGCTGCCAACGGTGGTACTAAGCAAACTTCTCCTACACCCCTTATACCAAATGGATGTCCAGGATTCGGGACTTCTACCAACACTGTCTCTATCATAGGCATGTCTAGAGAAGTAGGCATACGATAATCAAGCAGGGTGGCATTGGCCATTCTGCCATCGTCTGTATAATAATATTCCTCATTTATTGCCCAGCCTGCTCCCTGTACTGCCGCTCCCTGGAGTTGGCCTTCAACATAATCCGGGTGAATCGCAGTACCGACGTCCTGAATTGTAGTGTATCGAGCTATATCAACTTTACCCGTTTCAGGATCTACGTCCACATCCACTATGTGAGTTGCGAACGCGTTCCCTACTCCTCGTGGGGAAACGGAAGCGCTGCTAGATATTGGACCACCGGTTTCCATCTGGCGACCCGAAATCTGTTTGAAAGTTAGTTTCTGTTCTGGACTGCCTTGCCTTGAGAATGTTCCATCCTCAAATTCCACTTCTTCGGCTGAACATTCCCAAATCTTTGCAGCCCTTTCTTTCATCTGTTTGAGTATGTCATGAGCGGCATCATATGCAGCAAGACCAGTGGCAAATGCCGTTCTGCTTCCACCTGTAGTACCTGTGAAGCCTACGGAGTTAGTGTCTCCTACTACAGGAAATACGTCTTCCGATTTTATTCCGAGAACCTCGGCTGCCTGCATAGATATAGCTGGCCTACTACCACCTATGTCTACAGATCCTTCTATAAGAGTTATCGTACCATCTGGGTTAAGTGCTAAGTTACAACTCGAAGGGCCTCCTCCATTAAACCAGAATCCACTGGCTATGCCTCGTCCCCTAACTTTACCACCCTTCTCAGATTTGTAATGGTCACTGTTCTTTGCAGCTTCCAACGTCTCTATATTGCCTACTTTCAGGAAAGTAACTCCACTTGCTTGCCTATCACCTTCAGAAGATGCATTCTTAATTCTGAATTCCATTGGTTCCATGCCCAACATCTCGCATATCTCATCCACAACACATTCAGAAGCAAACGTCGCTTGAGGAGCTCCAGGAGCTCTGTAGGCGGCCACTTTTGGTTTATTTACAACAACGTCATGAGCATCTATCAAAAGATTCTCTGTCTTGTACATACTGAACATACACATTGCACCGGCATTAACTGGAGATCCAGGAAAAGCACCTGCTTCCATAGCCAGTTTTGCCTGAACAGCAGTAATAGTCCCATCATTCTTTACACCAATTTTTACCTTGGCATAAGAACCTGCACCAGGGCCGGTTGACTCCAGAACCTCTGCCCTATTCATAGTCATTTTAACTGGACGACCTGTCATCCTAGATATCGTAGCGGCTACTGGCTCAAAGTAGAAAGTAGTCTTGCCTCCAAATCCGCCTCCTATCTCCATCGGTATCACCTTGACCTGGGAAATTGGCACGTTCAATAGGGCAGCAATATTTGGCCTTATACCAAAATGTCCCTGAGTGGATGTCCAGATAGTTATCTCATCATCTCTACTCCACAAGGCGGTAACCGACTGTGGCTCAATATAACCCTGATGGACAGTTGGGGTGTTGAATTCTCTTTCTACAACTAGGTCGGCTTCCTTAAATCCAGCCTCAACGTCGCCAAGTACAAATTGGGTATGTGTAGCAACGTTACTGACCTCGCCAGTATCTTTACCAAGAGATACAGTAGTCATTTTTTCATGCAGTATAGGAGCTCCATCGGCCATTCCCTGTGGGGCTGACAGAACTGGCTGTAACACTTCATATTCTATATCTATAAGATCTAAAGCCTCATCAGCTGTATGAGCCGACTCCGCAGCTACAGCTACTATGGCATGACCTTTATACAGAGCTTTGTCCTGAGCGAGTATATTCATAGTCAGAAATTTCAAATTGACCATAGGACCTTCACCCAAGGAAACCATCTCATCCGGAGCTTGAGGCAAGTCTTTAGCTGTTATTATTTTCACGACACCCTCAAGCTTTTCAGCTTTGCTGGTATCTATGGATTTTATACGCGCATGCGCATGAGGACTCCTGAGAATCCTACCATGCAACATGTTAACCATATGCACGTCCGCGCCGTATTTAGCTCTACCAGTTACCTTGTCAACACCATCGTGTCTTACAGGTCTGGTTCCAACGACTTTGTAGTTATTTGAGCTCTTAGAAGTAGTAGCCATATTATATGCTCCTCGCTAATAAACATCTGTAGTAGATACAGTCGTATGAATCTTAACACACGAACCAAGTTCTCTCAATAGAAATGCGTTAACATAATGGAATGTGCTCCTTATTTAACGGGAAGTTTTGCAACCCAAATGACGGCGTCTAAAATCAAGCAGTGGAATATTATGTAAGACAGACCACATATACTGACACTTTTGTAAAATGATAACGGAGTATCCGAAGATATTACAACAAACAGCATAGATACAAGGGATAGAGCTGTTATCCATAATACCCCAACCACTATAACCCACCAGAAAATGAAATCGGTTTTGAAATACATCACAAGTGCTGGCATCCATATTGATGATGCCGACAAAAATATTATGCACAAAATATTTATGTTATTGTGACTCAGCAAACCCCTATATTCAAAAATACCAGATTCTGGTTTAAAAACTGCACAATAGAAGAACAACAAATACCCTACAGCTGCTGGTAGCATAGAAAATACAAAGAATTTCCTAGTACTTCCCTGAATGCCACCCCAAAAAGATTCTCTGTATTCGGGGTATAAGTATATACAAACTACATAACTGCCTAAAACAAGTGTGCCGCCGATTATATTTATAAACGCAAACAGATGAGTATTTGCCATAAAATGCCTCTATATACTATGGTGCCACAGGCTATAATATCATCTCGTAAAATGGAAATGAATAACTAATTGAATCTTCTTCGTTCCGATCTAACGTGATAAAATAATAGCGTAATTTCCTACTAACACAGTAAGTAATTTCTCAAGGAGTAACACCGATGTCGAATGATAAACTATCTCTAGGTGTAGTTGGCGCCAGTGCTACCTATGGATGGAGCATGAGAGCTCATATGCCGGCATTCCTAGGTCTACCAGAATATGATCTTGTGGCAGTCTGCACAACAAGCAAGCAAACTGCCCAGGAATCTGCTTCAACTTACGGTGCCCGCAAAAGCTACTGGAACTATAAAGATCTCGTATCCGACCCAGAAATAGACGTTGTAGACGTTTGCGTGAAAGCTCCCACGCACTACGAAATTGTAATGGCTGCTTTACAGGCAGGAAAACACGTTTTCTGTGAATGGCCTCTCGGAGCTAATTCATCTCAATCCGAAGAAATGGCAAAACTCGCCAAAGAAAAGGGAGTTATGACCATGGTAGGCTTACAGTCTCGTTATGCTCCAAGTTTCCAATATCTGAAACAATTAGTATCACAAGGTTATCTTGGGCGTATGATTAGTGCAAATATGACAATGTTTCTGCCTGGAATAACCCGTGCAAGGACTGTAAAAGCCTCATGGAATGCTGAAAAAGAAGCAGGTGCCCATGCCTTAAATATTGCTACCG
This sequence comes from SAR202 cluster bacterium, assembly GCA_009392775.1. Next base: position 24,842 of record VFFT01000050.1, read on the forward strand.
GCCATGCATTAGACGTATTTTTGTGGTCGCTTGGGGAACTCAAAGAGGTGCAATCTATCGTGGCTACACAAATATCAGAATGGGAAGTAACAGACATTTCAGCTATTACCCACACTGTGTCTGAAAAAAGGATACCTGTGACGTCGCCGGATAATGTCATGTTGATTGGAAAACTTGAGAATGATGCCTTAGTCTCGGTTCACATAGGCAGTATTCCTTGGCATGGCACAGCATTTAGACTAGAGGTCTATGGTACAGAGGGAACTCTAATTGTCACATCCGATCAAATGGTGGAAATGGTTGACCCTATAATAAGAGGTGCCAAAAAAGGAGAGGGAAGTCTCCAAATACTCACACCACCAACAGAATTCCTTTGGACACCAAAAGAAGTACCTGTGGGAGTCGCCGTAAACATGGCTCAAATGTTCAGACAATTTGCAACAGATATTAAAACAGGAAGAAAATCTCATCCTGACTTCGAAGAAGCTGCCCGAAGACATAAGACTCTAGATGCTCTCGAACTGGCATCTAGCAAACAAGGCTCCGTAGTAATAACAAGTTAAAGCAACCTGACCAAAAATCACTAAAGGAGGGCATAATATGGCAACAAAAGCTAACATACCAGATGAATCCGAGATAGTGGAATACATGACATCCCTAAATAATTGGGGACGTTGGGGAGATGATGACGAATTTGGAACAATAAATTTTATTGGACCAGAAGAAAGAAAACACGCTGCTTCTCTAGTAAAAGAAGGCATATCTGTTTCATGCTCTAGGCCTATAACAAAAACAATCTATGCCGACACGGTTTCCCAAGTAGTACATTACATGACAGGGTCCGGAGAAGGATATTCTATTCAAGAGAACCCTCAACTACCAGAGAATCAACAAGGCAGCGGTGACTTCATAGGTATGGCTTATCACGGCTATAACATAACCCATATTGACTCCCTATCACATATCTTCTGGAATGGTCAGATGTACAACGGCAAACCTTCATCATTGGTCACTACCAGAGAAGGTGCAAAAAGAGAAGCAATTGAAGTACTACATGATGGAGTGATCAGCAGAGGAGTTTTGCTCGATGCTGCTAGATTCAAAGGCGTAGACTGGATGGAACCTGGAGAATATGTCACACCAGACGAATTGGAGGAAATCTCTCGACAACAGGGAGTTACGGTTGGCAAGGGAGATATACTGCTCGTTAGAACAGGACATCATAAACGTCGTATTGAGGCAGGAACAAGGCCAGTATCAGACGGATGGCCTGGATTACATGCTTCTTGTCTACCGTGGATACATGAAAAACAGGTTGCCGTTATAGGAGGAGACACTGTAAGCGATGTAGTACCTAGTGGATATCCAAATATAAAGCAACCCATACATCAGGTAGCTATTCCTCACATGGGACTATGGTTACTAGATAACTTGAACCTAGAAGAAATCGCAAATGCTTGCCTTGAACGTAAAAGATGGGAGTTTATGTTCACTGTAGCCCCACTCAGGGTTCAAGGTGGCACTGGATCACCAATAAACCCTATAGCTATGTTTTAGTATTTAGGAATATAATACAAACAACGATACGTTGAAGAGATATCAATCTAAATAATAACAAAAGGGAGGAAATATGAGAGGAGCTCAATTAGCGGGTTACAGAAAATTCGACATTATAGAAGCCGAAACACCTCAAACAAGAGACGGACAAGTACTTATCAAAACTGAGCGGGCATCCATATGCGGTTCCGATTTACGAACTTACGACCGAGCCCTTCCAGAAGAAAGCTATCCCATTAGACTTGGCGCTCCATGCCATGAGGTCTTGGGAGAGATAGTTGAGAGTCGCACTGATGAATTAAAGGTTGGTGACAGAGTGATCGTAATACCAACCAACTCTGGTGGACTGGTAGAATACATGGCCGAAGGTCCAGACCGTTGTATCAAACTACCAGGCGACGGAGATCTATCGGTTTGGATGATGGGACAGCCGGTTGGCACCGTTATGTACGCATTGCAGGAATCCGACAACGTGCTTGGTAAAACAGTGGTTATATTGAGCCAAGGAGCAATAGGATTAGGGTTCACCCAACTTATGGCCCTCCAAGGGGCAAAACACGTCATTGTTACGGATTTACTGGACTATAGATTAGATTTGGCCAAGCAGATAGGAGCAACCCACACACTAAATCCTACTAGAGACAACATAATCGAGGCTATCACAGAAATCACAGGAGGCCAAATGGCCGACGTTGCGGTAGAAGCCTGCGGTAGACCGGAAACATGTAATCAGGTCTTTCAGACACTTCGAAAACGAGGCCAAGCCATACTCTTCGGTATGACACATACAGAAGACTCATTCATGTTTGATTACCACGCAATGTACACAAAAATACCAAGAATAAATGTTACGAATTCAGCAGCCGCTGGAGAAAATATCAATTCTATACGGGAATGCGTTTCTTTGATGGAACAGGGACGATTAGACCTGTCTCACCTAGTAACTCACCGAATGGCATTTGATGACGTTCAAGCTGCCCATGATATGTACAGTGACAAAACCGATAACGTTATCAAGGTAGTAATGGAAGTTTCATAATTAATCTTAGATCTGGATTTAAAGAGCCTGGTAGGTAACTACCAGGCTCTTTTGGTTTTCAATCCAGTTACACATCATATTGACCATATTAATAGGCAGGGTTATACTTCGCTACGTTAAAGGTAATCGCTTTATGGAGGCAAAACCGTGCTAGCACCACAATCATTAGTTGCAAATAAGACTCTAATATCAGCCATAATACCAAAAAGAGGTCTCCTTGTAGACTCTCTGCTAATAGTAGGATTCGCACTCCTAACATCCTTGTTCGCCCAGATAGCTATACGGTTTCCCGGAACACCAGTGCCAATAACAGGACAAACATTTGCCGTATTGTGTACCGGAGCGGCGCTAGGAAGTAAAAGGGGTGCCTTAAGCATGCTGGTCTATATGTTGTTGGGAATGTTTCTACTACCAGTATTTGCTCCCGCATCCGGCTTTATGGATGAGAAAACTTTCCACTTCATATTACCGTGGTCAGGAACGGATGGCATGGTATGGAACCTCGCCAGTGGTGGCTACATAGTTGGTTTCATATTTGCGGCATATGTAGTAGGCAAACTAGCCGAACTAGGATGGGACCGCAAAACCAAAGTTTCCTTAGCTATGTTCCTAGGTAACGCTAGTATATACATCTTCGGGCTTGCCGGCCTTGCTTACTTCATTGCATTCAAGAGCATCAATGCTGACCTGACCTTTTACGACGCCATAGGAGGCTCAAACGTACTAGACAAGACACTGAGAGCAGGGCTATATCCTTTCATAGCAGGAGATGCGTTCAAGCTGTTACTGGCAGCCATGGTCCTACCTGGTGCCTGGGCTTTAGTGAAACAGGCTGAGGACAAATCAGAAGACGAATAAAACGTCGATTCACTCCACCCTTATACGAAGGAAAACGTTTCATCGATGCCTTATATCGATTCAAATGGTATAAACACCTATTATGAAATCCATGGTTCTGGGCCTCCACTCGTATTCATTCATGGGGGCTACGGAGGGGCAAGTTCAACATTGGCACCTCCATCTACCGACTGGGTGGATCATCTCTCCGACCGTTTTACCATCGTTACTTATGATCGTCGTTCGTGTGGAATGTCCACATATCCAGACGTTAACTATACCTTCGACGATATAGTAAAAGATCTCGCCGGATTGATAACTGATCTCCACCTCGACAAACCATTTTTGATTGGCAGCTCGGCAGGCGGCCCTATTGCAATGTCATATGCGATAACTAACCAGTCTGATATTTCAGGGCTCATACTGCCCAACACCTCAGCAAGGCTTTGGGAACACCCCGATCGCATTGGACCTAAAGAGATTATATTGGAACGACTTGAATATCTTTCCAGCTACGGGGAAGCCTTAACGTATGAGTTAATCCAGCGCCAACAAGCAGGTTCAAATAAATTCACACTTTCAAATACTGGGCCAGGCCCACAAACCGACTCAGCTCGTGTTAATGCCCTAAGCAGAGCGCGAGTGATTCAGGAGAAACTCAATACACTTTCTCATCAAAAACATAGATCTTATGTGTTAGGGGAACTACGTAATCTAGGTGCCTATCTATCTGTCGACTTAAGAGATAGCCTCCAAACCTTAACCATCCCTACGTTAATATTACATGGCGATGCTGACAGCCAGGTTCCCTACATGTTAGGAAAAGAACTATGGGATCTCATCCCCAATTCCAAGTTTGTAACTATACCCGGCGCAGGCCACGGTCTAATGTCTTGGCCTCAAACCATAGACGAGATCCGCCGGTTCCTTCTCCCATAACCCACTATTAACCTCGCTCCACAGGTCCCATCAGATCGTTGGACCCAGAATCACCTTTATCCGTCATGACTACGCGTTCGTTTTGTCAACATGGTCTACAAACAAGTAGGCCGCCTCTCTATCGAGAAGCGGCCTACTATTTTAGCTATTAGCTAATCTGCTTTACGTTACGCTTACGGTGTTAATGTACCGTCCTTCGTCACGTATACCAGGTATCCAACACCCTTCGCTGCGGTATCATTGCCGCTTGGTCGAATCACTGACCAGCCTTGACCAGGAGTCGGGTTGTACGAGTACACAACGCTCCAGCTCACGCTACTCAGGTATGCGTCCATATCGGTTGTTGCCGCATCAGCCGGTGTCCAGTATCCAACTGCGTTCCATCCAGCCTTCACTGCCACCGTTGGAGGCAATTGAGCGGTTGGCTCTTTAATGAATACCTTAGCCGTTGCGCTAGCATCGGATGTTACGAAGTAGGATTTACCTGCTTCGAGTGCACTTATGTCACCAGTGAATGTAGTTGCACCGGCAGCCTTAGTGGACGTTTTCCATGGGTTCTCTCCAGCTACGTCAGCTGCTCTGTCGTAGTATACGACTGAACTCACGGACAATGCTCCGAACATGGTGTCAATGTTTCCACCGTCACCTTCAGGCGTACCAGGTATCGATACCAGGTTCACGCCAGGTTTGAGAGCTAAGCTGTATGCAGTCTTCTTTATCACGGTTACGTCGGTGTTAGCCTCCTTGGAGTTACCCATTGCGTCTGTACCCTTAATCTTAAAGTTGTAGGTACCAGGCGTCAGGTTTATCGCCAAGGTAAAGTCCTTATTGTCGTTCGTGAACAGCTTTGTAATATCTGTCTCAAGAACTTCAGCCGTGGACTTGTTCTTAAATGTCATCGAGTCAATGGTTACCGTAGTCGAGTTGTCTTTATGGTAATCAGCCTCGTTATCTTCGTCCTCATCGAACTTAGCGGTTATCCATACGGCACCTTCCACTTCGTTCGTTAAGTCGGCGTTACCACCAGCATCAGCCCAGCTAATAGTTGGGTCTGCGTAGTCCAACTCGAAGTACAGTATATCTGTCTTCGGGGTGGCCGCTGGCAGGTCGTTACCGTATATGGTTTGTATGTTAGCTGTGTCTGTACCGGTTATTACAACGAAGTATCCCTGGGCGTCATTATCAGCAATTGTCTGTTTAGCCGTCCAAGTTGTCGTTGAGGTCTGAGTAACGGTACCCGAAATGTTTACATTGTTAGCTACCACACCTGCCGCAGGCTCCGTTCGAGTCACCTGGATGACTGGTGTGTTGCTCAAAGCTTCACTGGAGGTAGCTGTAACAGTTATCTCCTTCTGAGCAATCGACACGTTTGTAGTCGCAGAGATTTCTGCTGCCAGGTTATCAACGGCCTTCACTCTTCCGATACCTACTGCCGTGCTACCGGTTCCACTGAATTTAGCCAGTAAGTTACCGGCCAAGTCCTTAGCGGATGTTCCTGTGTACTCGATATACGGTCTAGCATCGGTGGCCTGATCAGCACCCATCTGGAATACCAGATATTTGCCCTTCGTGGCCGAGTTTGCAGTATCCATCTTGAATGATGATGGAGTTGCGCCACCTACGGTCCACTCGCTCAGTACTACCGTCGAGGAGTCTAAGTAAGCGAAACCTGAGTCGTCCGCACCACCGTCGTCAAATGCAACGGTTACTGCTGCCTTTTTACCAGTGTTAGCTGTCCACGTGGTAACGTTTTTACTGCTCACTACTGTATCGGTCAACTTACCACCGGTTTCGGTGTCAGCTGTAACGATAGTTGCAGCAACAGTGTCAATTCTAACTTCAAAAGGCTCGGCTGGCGTTGTGGTACACGCTGCATGGTTACCCGCACCACCAACGGCGGTCTTAGGGTTAGTTACAGCGAACTTAGGTGTGTTACCAACCTTGTCCTTGGTACAAATCCACCACTTTGTAGCACCATTGGTGGCTATAGTCTGAGAGAAACTGGTCTGGAATTTGTTAGTACCGATCAACAATGGTGTCAATGCAGCACTTACTGTACCGGCGCCAGCACCCTGAACCTGAGTAACCAGGTTATCAACATCAGCGGTAGCCAAACCAGCGGCCTTGCCACCAGATGATGCTGGGTCTTCAACCGTCAGAACAAAAGTCTGTGCGGTTACATTTGTATAACTGTTGTCAGCAGGCTGTACGAGTGTAATCGTAGGAGCCTTCAAGTCAGCTTTCGCTGTCTTACTGATCGTAGCTGCAGGCGATGCATCTTTATAAGCAATTGTGAACGTTGCACCATCTGAAGCGTAAATCCTGTTAACTGTCGGCGTGCCGCCATTACTATCGTGGTCGTACGCAACGTTGTGCTCCGCCAATGTGCCTGTCAGAATTATTGTCTTCGAGAAGACACCAGTCGCAGCACCAGTCTCTGTTAATGCAACAGCTAATGGTACAGCAGTATGTGCACTTGAAGTCGCACTTACCTTTGTACTGGCTATCGTATCAACCTGGTTGTAGTTAAATCTAGCTGCTACTGTTCCAAGCTCATGCCATACGATGTCGGCATGATGGTTACCGTCACAGGTGCCAGTAACGTCGTAGGAAGCCGTCACCGTACCAGGCTTAAGGAAGTTGGCGGTTTTAATAACACCTACTGCGCTAGCAGCTATGTTACCTGCTGCGATAATTCTCTCCGACACATTTGCCGTTTCAGCAAACGTTACAGGGTGAACTGTCGTACCTTTAACTTCCACACCATTGGTGTGCCAGTCACAGGTAGTACCAGTTGCAGTTATCGCTGGGCTCCATTTTGCTGGTACGGTACTCTGTGACGCCATTGTCACACCCACACCAGCAGAGGTC
>VFFT01000051.1 GCA_009392775.1 SAR202 cluster bacterium
ATATTTAAACCTCTTTTACTCTGTAATGCGAATATTAATTTGAAGCGGGATCATTCCCAACCAGTGTAGGGTATGCTAGAATTTCAACGCTTTGAACATCTTATCGATTTTATAGCGAAATATCTTTAGATCAGTCTCAATTACTTAAGTTGCATGATAAATACAGTATTTTTTGATTTTTATAATACTTTAGTCAAGTTTTGGCCACCCCTCGACCAAATTCAAGAGGCTGCCTGTAGTGAATTCGGTCTAGGAGTTTCTGAAGCGGGAATACGTAGAGGCTACGCTATAGCGGATGTCTATTTCAACAGTGAAAATGCTCGAAAGCCTCTCGCACTTCGCTCAGATGAGGAACGATTGGAATTCTTTGGCGTCTACGAGCAAATGATACTCGAAAATGCCGGATTGTCTGTTTCGTTGGATCTAGCAACCAAGATCTGGAAGATGGCGAGTTCAATACCCAAGGATTTCACCCCGTTTGACGATACGATTGGGGCTTTGTCTGACTTGCGTTCAGACGGTTTTAAGCTTGGCTTAATATCTAATCTTAGGCGAGATATGTCGGATTTGACTGAAAAGCTCGGATTGTCATCTTTGATTGATATCTGCATTACATCTGCCGATGTAGGTGTGGAAAAACCTAACCCTGCAATATTCAAGGCCGCTCTCGATTCTGCAAAAGTGTCTGCTAATGAAGCTATTCATGTTGGGGACCAGCATAAATCAGATGTTCTTGGAGCTAAAAGTGCCGGGATGCATGCTATATTATTGGACCGTGAAGGGTATAGCGGGGATGTCGATGACTGTCCCGTAGTCCAATCGTTGGTGGATATACGCCCTTTGTTATTGGACGGCAAAGTATTCTAGCCTAGTTACATCGATATACACAGGTTCCTAAACGACCCGCGGATTATTGGAGAAGTTATGTCTGATTCTAATACCTCTGGAATTATTCTTAATGAACCGGTCAGGGTGCTTGTCTGGTACGACTACATTTGACCCTGGTGTTATGTCGGACTGGAAAGAGTCGACAGATTATCCCAGGACTATAACGTCAAAATAGAGGGGCGAGCATATTTTCTACGCCCTGATACTCCGAAGGAAGGGATAATTCGAGAATCCCGACCCGGTGAAACAGAAAATGAATTAAGTGATCCGATTCGTGGTCAGGCAAAAGACGCTAATCTTATTATGAAACCGCCGAGAGTAACCCCAAATACCATGTATGCTCTTGAGGCTACTGAATTCGCCCAGCAGCATGGTAAATTTCTTGAATTTCACCATGCCGCCTACGAAGCATATTGGACGAATAGAAAAGATCTGGGAGACCTAGAAGTAATCGCTTCAGTAGCGGAATCGGTAGACTTGGATTCGACTGAGTTGATTAAGCACTTGGAAAATAATAAATTGACCAGTACTGTAACAGAGCAATATCAACAAGCTTTGAATGCAGGCATCAGGGGTATCCCCACCTTTTTGGTCGGTAATCTCTTGTTTACTGGGGCACATCCGTACGAAATATTTGAATCTGCTATGTCACGTATATTGAGCAGTGACGAATCGGATTCATGACAAGAATATAAAACCAAGTCCTGCTAACGTTATAAGTAGGGGGAAGTAACACAAATTTGTTGAACGCTCGTATGACCCTATGCTAAGATTAAACTTGAGATTGTTACAAAATTCACGAAGTAAATATCTTCTTTTGAGTGAGTTAGTGCCCCTGTGATTGATGGGCTAAAAGAACGTATATCAAGTGCTGTCCATAACCAGACGCAACCTACCGTTACCATATTGTCTTCTCTGTTAGCAGTGGAAGATGAGCTGGGGTATATACCCAAAGAAGCAATCGAACAAGTATCTGACTTGATGAGTGCCACCGTTAACGATGTGTGGGCTGTCGCGTCTTTTTACCCTAATTTTCGTTTTGAACCTCCGTGTGATCACCAGATCGAAGTATGTTGGGGCCCATCGTGTCACATAAAAGGGGCTATGGGATTGATAGAAGCTGTGCTAGATGCAGTCGATATGACTGATGAAGGTGATACACCTGACGGAAAAGTTACTGTGCGATATAACACTTGTCTTGGAGCTTGTGCTCAGGCACCAGTAATCTCTATTGATCACCATCTGATTGGAGGATTATCTCCCCAGGATGTCAAAGAGCGTACCATTGAAACTATGGAATCTGGGCGAACTCATGGTATGGAACGTTAATGACTGCACCGACTGTTACCACTAATTTCTCCGAGATACATAAAGATGCTGCTGAGCATTGGGAAAATATAACAGCAGGGACTAGAGCTTGGATTCGGATCGGAACAGCTTTATGTGGTAAAGCAGCCGGGGGTGATGCTGTTTTAGCTTCCGTGCAAGAGTCTTTGGAAAATCGAGGCATAGATGCATTAGTAAGTGAGGTAGGATGCCTCGGGCTCTGTTTTGCCGAACCGTTGTTAGACATCCAAATGCCAGGGGGATCTCGTGTCTTCTACAGTAATGTTAGATCAGAGGATGTGGATCCGATATTAAATAGCCACCTTGTATCAGGAGCTCCTGTAATAGAGAAAGCACTTGGTTACCTTGGTGAAGTTCCTGTTGACGGTATACCTAACCTGGATGATCATCCTATGCGTGCTATGACTGAACGTATAGCGCTAAGGAATGCGGGTGTAATTGATCCATATGATATCAATCAATATATAGCTAATGGAGGATATCAGGGGCTCAATAAAGTATTGACAGAAATGACGCCTCAGGAAGTCCTTGATGAAGTTACAGGATCAGGCTTGCGAGGACGAGGAGGAGCCGCTTTCTCCACTGGTACGAAGTGGGGTTTTTTGGCAGGGTCTGGGGCTCCCGTAAAGTACATACTCTGCAACTGTGAAGAGGGTGACCCAGGAGCTTTTAACGATAAGGGGATTTTAGAAAGTGACCCAAGTACCGTCGTAGAAGGTATATTGATTGCTGCTTATGCTACAGGAGCAAGTAATGGCTATATATTTATCCGCCACGGCCACGATGGTCCAATTGATAGAGCTAGGGCAGCGGTATCTGAAGCGTACAGGTTAGGTCTTCTAGGCGACAATATTCTGGGTACGGACTTTAGTTTTCACCTTGAAGTAGCCCTTACCGGCGACTCTTATGTATCTGGTGAGGAAACGGCTTTAATGGAGGCTATAGAAGGTAGCCGCGCAATGCCTAGGTATCGACCGCCATTTCCTGCTCAAGTAGGTGTGTTTGGTAAGCCTACCAATATAAATAACGTCAAAACAATGGCGTATGTCCCAGAGATCGTTTCGAAAGGTGGAGAATGGTTCTCTGGTATAGGACACGATCGTAGTACGGGTACTGCTATCTTATGCTTATCAGGTAATTTGAAATATACGGGCATGGTAGAAGTGCCAATGGGATTAACTTTAAGGCAAGTCATATATGATATTGCTGGTGGAATTCCAAATGATAAATCCCTTAAGTTCGTTCAGACGGGTGGCCCTCTCGGCGGAGTTTTGGGTGCTGATAACATTGATCTAGTTCTGGATTTTGAAGTATTTAGAGAAGCTGGGGCGATTTTAGGATCAGGCGGCATCATTGCGGCTGATGAAGATGTATGTATAGTGGACTTAACTAGAGCTCTTATAGCATTTTGTCAGTATGAGTCATGCGGAAAATGTTTTCCTTGTAGGATGGGTATGAGCCATCTTCTGGAAGTTCTGGAACGAATATGCAAATTGCAAAGTGAGCCAGGGGATCTGGACTTGATGAGGAACATAGGCGGTAATATGCAAGCCGGTTCTCTGTGTGGTCATGGCCAGTTGGGATTTAATCCGGTATCATCAGCCATAAAATATTTTGGTGAAGAGTTTGATGCTCATATGGTAGATCACGAATGTGGTACTGGTACATGTCTTAGGCCTAAGTACTCACCTAATCTTACCAGGCGATAAAGCTAAGGACGTTTATGGCAGACGAAATTACAATCTCTATAGATGGCGTTGAAATAAAGACTGAACCGGGGAAAATGGTTCTTGAAGCTGCTATAGAAGCAGGTCTCTACATACCGTATTTGTGCTACCACTCTGGCATGAAGCCTTTTGCTGCATGCAGGATGTGTGTTGTTTCAGTAGAGGGAGGACGTGGACTCCCTGCGGCCTGTACGCTGCCCGTGCAAGACGGTATGCAGGTTAGAAGCGAAACTGACGAAATCAATGAGACACGTCGTGGTGTCATGCAAATGTTAATTGCTGACCATCCCAATGGATGTCTCACATGCCACCGGATAGACATATGTGGACCCTCTGACGTGTGTTTAAGGCATGTATCCGTGAATGATCGGTGCATTACTTGTCCTAAAAATGAGCGATGTGAGTTTAAGGATACAGTCAGATATCTCGGTATGGAGTTAGAGTCTCCATTGGAATATAACTACCGAGACATTCCTCTAGAAGTTAGTGATCCATTTTATGATCGAGACATGAATCTCTGTATTACCTGCGGAAGGTGTGTCAGAGTTTGCGATGAAGTGCGAGGCGATGCAGCTATCGGATTTATCGAAAGGTCCGGTAGGGCTCTAGTAGGGACATCGCAAGGTACTTCCTTGTTGGAGTCAGGATGCGAGTTTTGTGGGGCATGTATTGACGTATGTCCAGTCGGTGCGCTTGTAGAAAAGAACCACAAATGGGAAAAACCTAGGACGGTACAAAAATCAATATGCCCTCATTGTCCGGTCGGATGTCAGTTGAATCTTGAATTTAATGGTGACGGCAAATTTATTCGGGCTGTGGCGGACATAAACGCGCCAGCCAATAAAGGTCAGGCCTGTTATAAAGGTAAATTTGGACTAGAGTTTCTCAATAAAGAGACTGCTATAAAGCAACCATTAATACGCCGAGATGGATTACTGGAAGAGGCGACCTGGGAAGAAGCTATCGCATTCATATCTTCTAGATTGGGAGATTATATAGGAGATGAATTCTCAATTCTTACATCTCCTAACAGTACCAATGAAGAATTGTATGTTGCTCAAAAATTCTCAAGAGCGGTCATGAAGACTAATAATGTTGATCAGACTAGTAACGTAACTCCAGAGTTAACCGTAGGTCTAGAACGAGCTCTCGGTTATGGGGCGGCTACTAACTCTATTTGGGAACTCGAGAACTCAAAGTGTATCTTAGTGTTCAATACTAACGTTACAGAGAATCAAAATGTTGTCGCCGTTCCCATAAAGAAAGCAGTTAGGCAAGGTGCGAAATTAATAGTTATAGACACACGAGAAGTGGAATTAACTCGCCAGGCAGATTCATGGCTAAGGCCTTCTCCAGGGACTGAACTCCTTCTTCTTGGTGGGATTCTAAAACTGCTGGTACAGGGGTCCCTGCATGATCCTGACTGGATAAGCGACAATTGTGAGGATCCAGATACATTGTATTATGTCCTAGACACTATTGACCTGGCATCAGTAGCTGCAGAAACTCAGGTCTCACTTGACGATATGAGTAAAGCAGCAGAGTTGTTTGCTGCGTCTGACAGTGGATCAATAGTTTATGGGCTTGATAACCTAAGCACAGATCTCCACCGAGGTTGCGTGGTGTCTTTGGTGAACATTGCCTTGCTGACATCTAATTTAGGAAAGCCAAATAGCGGTTTGTATCCAATGAGAACAGGCTCTAATGAACAAGGTGCTTGGGATGTTGGATGTGTGCCCTATAGATTGCCAGGAGGCAGGCACTGGTCTGACGAAGATGCCAAAAACGAAATTGAAATGGCCTGGAGCTGTGAATTGCCGGCAAATCGCGGTAAGCAAGCAACAGAAATCTTGTCTAATAGTGATTTATGTGGCGTTAAATCAATGTTCCTTATAGGGGATAGCCCTAATTTTACCAATGGCTATTTTGCTATGGGTTACGATCATCTTGAGCAATTAGAATTCTTAGTGGTCCAAGATTCATTTATGAGCCCAGCTACTGCGGTAGCCGATGTGGTTCTTCCCAGAGCTTTGTTTACTAGTAAAGATGGTACGTATACCAATCTAGAACGTCGAATACAACGATTAGCGAATAGAGACACAGATTTGACTGACTCTGATACAGAGTCGAACGCTCTCTGCTTAATAGCCCAGAAAATGGGCTATGCAAATTTCTCTTATCGGAATCCATCTGAAATTATGGATGAAATCGCTTCTGTGAGTCCCATCTACTCCGGGGTCTCATATTCTAAATTGGCCCAACAGACCTTTACGGTATTTAGCAGTGGTATGGATAACCCAAAACCGACTCAATTGTTATATTCGAGCAAAGAACATAGAGGGTTACAATGGCCAGTATTGGACCAAGAGAGCTTGGGTACAGCAGTGCTCTATCAAGAATCTTTTAAAGCTGGTAAAGCAGCGTGGATAACTCCTGAATTTACTCTAGAAGGTAAATTAGCTGAGGGATCTGAGTACTCAAGTTGGTTGGTGCCAGGTCGTGTTCTGTTGCAATCTGATAGGGATAGTAAACTGGTATCAGGTAGGTTGAATCATTTGGTGAGAGATGAATTGGCACAGATACATCCGTCTCTGGCAAAAGAAGCTGACGTCTCCCAAGGTGATAAAATTATTGTTGAAACGGCTCAAGGGAATTTGACAGCAATAGTAGATATTGATGATTCTGTGCCGGTGGGGTCTATTTCCATAACTACATTATTTGGTCAGTTGGCTGTTGAACTTCAAGAGAGTGAGGATATTGATCCGATGTCTAAGGTGGTAGGCTTGAATGTTTTACCTGCGCGCCTAGTAAAGAACTGACATCGGCTTGGATAAGTTATGACAAGTTCTTCTATAAATTTATCACAAGCTACTTTGGTTGAGCGCTCGGATATAACTGATGATTTAATGGTTGTAAAAATGCGGCCAGATGAAGGGCACTTCAATTTTAAACCAGGTCAGTATTGCACGCTTGGGCTGGATGGTATTGAAAGAGC
>VFFT01000052.1 GCA_009392775.1 SAR202 cluster bacterium
CGTAAGAAAGGAAATACACTTTCCCCATTCACTTGGGCTTTTATATTCAGCTTTTACCTATTATACGGGATTTAAAGTTAACTCAGGCGAATACAAGGTTATGGGGCTAGCTCCATACGGGAATCCCATATATTCAAATTTAATTAGAGATAATCTCATCTCAATTAATAATGACGGTAGTTTTCAGATGGATATGAGTTACTTTAACTATTGTACTGGTTTAACTATGACTAACAATAAATTCCATAAGTTGTTTGGTGGCCCTCCGCGGCCTCCAGAAAGTTTGCTTACTCAGAGAGACATGGATTTAGCCGCGTCCGTCCAAGAAGTAACTGAAGAAATCGTTGTCAAGTTAGCCAGAGGGATTGCAGAAGAGACCGGAGAAAGAAATCTTTGTCTAGCCGGGGGTGTTGCACTCAACTGTGTGGCAAACGGCGCCCTTCTAAAAGAAAATCTATTTGACAACATCTGGATTCAACCGGCTGCTGGGGATGCTGGCGGTGCTTTAGGCGCGGCATTAGCAGCATGGCATATCGAAATAGGCAGTGAAAGAATAACTTGTGAAACTCAAGATCACATGCAAGGGTCGTATTTGGGACCCTCATTTAGCGATGCCACCATTGAAAAAACCTTAAAAGAATGTGGAGCCGTATTCCATAAACTAGATAAGACCGAACTGATAAGCCAAGCGGCTCAGGGATTAATCAACCAGAAAGCTGTCGGGTGGATGCAAGGACGCATGGAATTTGGTCCTCGGGCTTTGGGAGCGCGTAGCATAATCGCTGATCCTAGATCACCTTATATGCAAAAACAACTTAACCTCAAAGTCAAATACCGTGAAAGCTTCCGGCCATTCGCACCTAGTATACTGGCAGATCATGTTGCAGAATGGTTTGACCATCAGTCCGATAGTCCGTACATGCTTCTCGTCACGAGCATTAAAGAGGATAAACGCCTGACAATGAACGAAGAGGAATTAGCATTGTTTGGGATTGACAAGTTAAATATTCCGAGGTCAAACGTGCCAGCGATCACCCATGTGGACTATACTGCACGGGTACAGACCGTTCATAATGTAACTAATCCCACATATCATGCTCTGATCAGCAAATTCAACGAATTAACTGGGGTCCCTCTCATAGTTAACACATCGTTTAATGTTCGCGGAGAACCAATCGTTTGCAATCCTGAAGACGCATTCAAATGTTTCATGGGGACCGAGTTAGACATACTTGCAATTAATGAATATCTTCTTCTCAAAGAAGAACAAGATCCATCCCTGTTAAAAAGCTATAAAGATAAATATGAGTTGGACTAGGACAATTTTCCTGCTTACAACAGTGTTAGTACATCGATTCAAACTTGCTGAATAATATCCGAAAAATTGCACCAGCTTTTGGAGAAGCGATGGACCTAATTACGGTGTTCTAAATACACCTTACGCGCATAGGCCTCAAGGTGCGTATCCTAAACTCAGTAGTGGTACATAATACAAATCTCTTATACAAGCATAATATCGATACAACAACACCGCAAAAATTTGATTTAGAGTCTTATTCCGAAGTAATATTGGAGTACAAGTAAAACGGTCAATAAACAGTCTAGACCAGCTGTCGTACCATGAAAGTTGAACTAGACACAAATACCACTCTTCATTACAGGATAAAGTCCAGTGAATATTTTGATAATCGGTTCGGGAGGAAGAGAGCACGCTCTCGTCTGGCGAATCAGCCGGTCCATAGATAACCACAATATTTGGACCGCTAACGGTAATGCTGGAACTGATCTCATATCCACTAACGTCGATGTAAATCCTCTAAATACAGAGGAAATCATCAGATTGGCTCAAAATTTGAATATAGACTTGGTAGTAGTAGGTCCAGAAACGCCCCTAGCATCAGGTCTAGTAGATAGCCTTTATAACGTTGGGATCCCTGCTTTCGGCCCAAGCAAGGCAGCTGCTCAAATAGAATCTAGCAAATCATTCGCACGGCAGATAATTACCGATGCTCAGATACCTGGTCCTGAATATCATACTTTCTCAGACCCAAGCCTAGCTTTGTCATTTATAGAAAAAACCGAGTGTCCGCTGGTTATAAAGGCAGATGGACTAGCAGCCGGCAAGGGAGTGCTTATATGCATGGATCAACCTTCCGCCAGAGCAGCTGTTATTACTACAATGTCAGACCATATATTTGGTTCCGCAGGGGACACGATAGTCATAGAAGAGTTTTTATCAGGACCAGAAGTGAGCGTCTTTGCTTTTAGTGATGGAACATCTATATCGAAACCGATAGCAGCCTGCGATTATAAAAGAGTGGGTGATGGAGACAAAGGACCCAACACCGGCGGTATGGGAAGTTATACGCAACCTAGATTCTGGTCCGATGATCTCGAGAATCAAATTATGACAGACATTATGGAACCGACAATTCGTACGTTAGCTGAAAGGAATATACCTTACAAAGGTGTCTTATACGCCGGGATAATGTTGACCCAATCAGGTCCACAGGTGCTGGAATTCAATTGTCGGCTTGGTGACCCCGAGGCTCAGGTCATACTGCCGTTATTAGAAAGTGACCCACTTAAAGTAATGGAATCATGTGTCAATGGATCTCTTGATAAAATGATCGTTAAATGGAATGAGAACCCTCACGTGGGAGTCGTAATGACTTCAGGTGGATACCCGGAGAAGTACGAAGTAGGGAACACCATCAAAGGCCTAGAGTCTGAAACTCCAAACAGCCTAGTATTCCACGCAGGCACAACACATAACCCGAATACTGGGGAAATAGTTACAGCAGGTGGGAGAGTATTAACAGTGGTGGGATGGGGTGAATCAATAGCTGACGCCAAATCCAATGCATATAATAGAGTGGATACTATTTATTTCGACGGGTTTAACTATCGAACCGACATAAGTGATTAGTGAATAGCATTATTTCAGCCATGCATCAATCAATATCTACATACGATTTAGAATCAGCTTTTCAACAAGCCCTATCTAGCGGCACGTTCCACAACTATTCGCAAAAGAAATTTGGGAGATACTCTGAGTTTGCCACATGGTTGACCGAAGATATGCTGCCAATCCTCTCCACTGAACAAAGTTTAGACTTATACAAGTGTTCCGGAGGCCGGAAAACTTCAGACTTTAAAGCCAATAGTATAGAAGACGTACGAGATACTTTAGATTTTCTGCTATACGACACCATCAAGCTTGAGGGGCGATTCGATGAATGTGTATCAGATGTTGGGGCTTACAAACTGAATGGTACAGGAAAAGAATTTGTGTCTTATCTTCTTAACTTAAGAGACCCGTCGCTATTCGGCATTTGGAATCAGTCATCTGAGCGTGCTTTAAAACTCCTGGGCTGGGACACTCCAAATCTAAGAAAGGGTCCTTGGGGAATAAGATACATAGACATGTTAGATTTATTACACCGCATACAATCCCGATTCCAACTGCCTGACCTATCAGCCGTCGATCAATTCAATTATTGGCTGACGCGTTTCTCCCCTATGGCTACCACCACCAAATCAAATACATCTCGAACGGGTGCCTAATGGATTGGATAGAAAGAATCAAGACTCTACTCCCTGAATTCGATCAAATTCGACAAGAGCGGGAAATACATATACGGGAAGAGGCACAACAAACAGACAGAGATCGGAATACCATTGATAGTGTAATCTCTGAACTACAGATACCCGAAATGTTACAGGGCATAAACGCCGTGGTATTACACGGTCAGGGAACCATATCAATCGAATCGTCTTGGGAAACCCAAAACGAGGACACCGATTACACCCTGGAAGATGAAGGGACTGGCCCAGATTATATAAGCGTTATACTATCCTGGAATGAGCCAACCGGAGGCGACCAAGAGAGAGAGATCGCCGTAGATGTTGGAATAACCATGAATGGTATTTACCTACAGATAAATGAAATAGACATAAGACCTGACCGCTCAGCGGTTGAGACTGCTTTATTAGAAGCAATAAAAGAAGAACTAAGGCTAATAATATAGTCGGAGCAAGCTACTACCGTACGGCAGTCTTGCCAGCCTAAATTCAAGGTCTAACCATCAAAAGAATCGAAAGGCTTATGAACATTATCCGGGCAAATTCAGAAGCATCTAATTTGAAGCCATGCGTCCTAAGTGACTTTGACGATACAGCAGCACACCAAAACGTGGCCGAATTATTATTGAACAAATTCGGAGACCCCACGTGGACAACCATTCGCGCTAATTTTCGAAAGGGCGATCTCACACTGAAGGATTATCAAGAAATAGTGTTTCGCAATATCGCCACCGACATACCCACCATGCAAAAACATGTGCAGCAACATGCCAGTTTACGGCCTTATTTCGGAGAACTGGCTGAATACTGCTGTGTCAACGATTATCCTATGGCAATAGTCAGCCAAGGTTTAGACTTTTACATCCAAGCATTACTGGACTACGAAGGCTACGGTTCCATTCCTGTATTCGCAGTCAATACAACTGTTAATGGAAACGCAATATCATACCAATACGATTACGTACGGCCCGGGAAGGAATCCTTCGGCAATTCTAAGGGGCTGATTGTAAATGAGTACCAAAAGAAAGGCCACAGAGTGTATTACATCGGCGACGGGAGATCTGATTTTGAGGCGGCAGTAGAAGCCGATATTGTTTTCGCACATAGTGTGCTAGCCGAAGAATGTGAGCGGCAAAACATACCCTTCATTCCATTTACTGATTTTGGTGATGTATTATCAGCATTACAATCAGATCAGGGTAAAACATGATATCCAACCAAATCCCAGTCAGAAATAGGAGAGATAGCTTTGATTGACAGGTATTCCAGGCCGGCCATGAAACAAGTCTGGTCTGATGAGAACAAATATCAAAAATGGCTAGATGTAGAACTAGCCGTTTCAGAGGCTTGGGCTGAGGAAGGAGTTATCCCAGAATCTGACATGAAATTATTGCGAACCGCCACATACAACCACGACCGTATGATGGAAATATTTGAGACAACTCGTCATGATGTTACAGCCTTTCTAACATCAATAACCGAAAATCTAGGACCGGAGGGTCGTTGGTTACACCTAGGAATGACATCAAACGATATGTTAGACACAGCTCAGGCAATGCAGATGGTCCAGGCCGGTGAGCTATTAATTGGCGAGGTGGATAAGGCAATAGAAGCTCTCGCTGAACAAGCGATTAAGCATAAAGACACCTTAATGATGGGTAGAACGCATGGTGTTCACGCAGAACCTATCACTTTTGGACTCAAGATGGCTTTATGGTGGGAAGAAATGAAGAGACAACGCACCCGCCTCGTTGACGCGTGTAATGGAATCAGGGTAGGTAAGATTTCAGGTGCGGTCGGAACACATGCTACCATTCCGCCAAGGGTAGAAGATAATGTTTGTAGGCACCTTGGCCTACAGGTAGCCCCAGTATCCAATCAAATAATACAGCGTGACAGACATGCCCATTTCATGACTACACTTGCCCTCATAGCAGCCTCGCTGGAAAAATTTGCAACAGAGATCAGAGGCCTCCAGAGAACTGAAATACATGAACTAGAAGAACCCTTCGGACATGGGCAAACAGGTTCTTCATCGATGCCACACAAGAGAAATCCCGAATTAGCAGAACGCATATGCGGCCTCGCAAGGTTGATAAGGGGAAACAGCGTGACCGCTATGGAGAATGTTGCCTTATGGGGTGAGCGGGATATAAGCCACTCGTCAGCCGAGCGAATCATACTGCCAGATTCTTGCTTGGCACTAGATTATATTCTAAGCATCTTTACAGGTATTGTTAAAGGCCTGCGCGTCCTAGACAAACAAATGTGGGCTAACGTAGAGAGCAGCCGTGGGCTTATATTTAGTCAACAAGTTCTGCTGTCTTTAATAGATAAAGGACTCTCAAGAGAAGATTCATACAAGATAGTTCAGAGAAACGCCATGAAAAGTTGGGATGACGGAGAAGATTTCCGTTCGCTATTAAAGAGTGACACGGATGCACTAGCTAGCTTATCAGTAGACGATATGGAAAAAATATTTGATTATGGTTACTATACAAAACACATCGACGAAACGTTCAATCGAATCGGACTTTCTAAGTAGCATTTAAGAGAAAATTAATGATTATAAACACTAATTTGCCAGATATCATGCACCAGGGAAAGGTCAGGGATACCTATGCCGTTGATGACGAAACCTTACTCATGGTAGCTACTGATAGAATCTCCGCGTTCGATGTCATATTGCCTGCAGGCATTCCACGAAAGGGCCAAATTCTCAATCGGATATCCGCCTTTTGGTTCGAAAAGACTAAGGATATAGTACCTAACCATTTTCTGTGTTTAGCGGATTCCCCAGACCTTAAATCGAATTTTGGCGATAATCCTCTTCTGGCCACATTGCCATCAGAGATTGCTAGGCAAGCAATGATTGTAAAAAGAGCCGAACGCATTGATATTGAATGCATAGTTCGAGGATACATTACTGGGCAAGCCTGGTTAGAATATCAACGCAATGGAACAGTGTGGGGCCTGTCGATGCCATCTGGCATGCTAGAGGGTACACCCTTCCCCGAACCGCTTTTCACACCTACCAATAAAGCCGAAGAAGGCCATGACGTGAACATTACACAAGATCAAGTAGAGGATATAGTTGGAAAAGAGCTTGCGAAAGAACTCGAAGTTGTAAGCAAACAGATATATTCTTTCGCTGAACAGCACTCTAGGCAGAGAGGCATTATACTTGCAGACACAAAACTGGAATTTGGATTGCTTGATGGCAAACTAATCTTGATCGACGAGTTGATAACACCTGACTCCAGTAGATTTTGGAACGCAGAAGGATACTCTCCAGGAAAGTCTCAACCTAACTACGATAAACAGTTTGTGAGAGACTATCTGTCGGGGCAAGGCTGGAATCAAAAACCACCTGCACCGCAACTGCCAAAGGATGTAATAGAGAAGACCACACAGCGTTACACGGAAGCGTACAAACTGCTTACCGGGGAAACCATATCATAAAGTAAATAGGAGATCCATAGTGCCATTATCAAAGCATCGTCGTCGTCGTGGACGAATACAACCCGGTAGTAGAAGCTCAGACGCCTCTTTATCGTTAAACCGACCTAAGCCAAAAGCAAACTGGTGGTACATATCTGCCTCGGCAATCATAGCTTTTCTTGTAATAGCCGGATTCGTTGTAGGTGGTGCGTCCTTTGGTGCACGTGGTGGCGATTCTGAGACTTACGTAAAAGGAATCGGTATAGAGCATCAAATAATGCCAACCAGGCGGCACATAAGTGAGGGTACGAAGGTGGAATATAACACTGTACCACCAACCTCTGGGGACCACTACGCAAGATGGGCAGAGTGTGGGTTCGAAGAGTTTGAATTAGTTGATGAACGGGTGGTACATAATTTGGAACACGGAAATATTGTTATCAGCTACAACCTAGAAGATACCGATGAAATTGATCAACTACGAAAAGTATTTGACGATATCGGACCTTCTAAACTGTGGGGCGTGGCACGACCTTATGACGCAATACCTACTGGAACTATCGTGGCAGCGGCATGGGGAATATCAGATACTATGACCACAATAGATAAGGAGCGTCTAGAAAAGTTTTTTGACACTTACGCCGGCAACCTAGGGCCAGAAAGACTGGTCTGCACAGAAAGTGGAGTAATGGCGCCTCCGAATAGCTAACCGTATTATCCAATCAACATATCACCAGTACAAAAGAGTTGAATTATGTATTTAGCAAAGGTCAGGGTAACCTTAAAAAACATGGTCAATGATCCACAAGGGCTGACAGTACTGGGTGCTCTAGGAAATCTAGGGTTCCAAACTGTAAAAGATGTCCGCGTTGGAAAATACATGGAGATAACAATCGATGAGTCATCTCAGCCAGTGGCTGAAGCAAAAGTAAATGATATGGCTGAAAAACTTCTGTCGAATCCAGTAATTGAAGAATTCACGTATTCGCTGGAAGAGATCGCCATAGATTAAATATCAAAATCTGCAAAGGAGTCCAGTAGTATATGGCTTTTGAAGAGAACACATTCATATACGTAGGGGCAGAAACATATGGATTGTATCGCCTCTCGCCAGGATCAGACTCTTGGGAATGCCTAACCAATGGACTTCCGGATAAAGTGCAGGTACAGGGACTGATTATCCACCCTGATAATCCTGAGATATTGTTTGCTGGAACTCATGACGGTCCGTATAGAAGCTTAGATAGAGGTAACAGTTGGACACGCTTAATTTATCCCGCAGATGGCCCTAGTGTATGGTCTTTCTTATTTAAGCCTGGGGACCCCACAACTATGTACCTAGGAACTGCGCCTGGAGAAGTGCATAAAAGCACCGACGGTGGTGATTCTTGGCATAAAACACCCGCAATAATGGGATCCAATGAATGTATCATGTCATTCCCAACTCGCGTTATTGCGCTTACCGCAGATCCAAACGCGCCAGATGAGATATATGCAGCATTAGAAGTTGCCGGGGTAATCAGAAGTCTTGATGGCGGAGACAATTGGGAAGATATTACTGGATCACTCGCGCCTAGTGAAGATACCCTAGATCTACACGGAATTCACTGTACTGCTGCTTCACCACACACCGTTTTCATCACTACTAGACAAGGACCATTCATAGGGCCTGATAGAGGCAGCGATTGGATACCCATAAATTTCGGTCAATTCTCAGAGATCACATATACTAGGGACCTCTGGTCTGACACTCACATACCTAACGTTCTGTATGTGTCAATTGGCGCTGCAGCTATAAGCGATAAGGGAGCTGTATTCAGGAGCCGTGATCTATTCCGATCCTTTGAGACAGTCGGAAGTGGGGTGAACTCTAATAGCACAATGATGGCCATTAGAAATAACCCAAGAGCCCCGCACAACGTATTCTGTGTTGCCCGAGCAGGAGAAGCATTTGGTTCCCAGGACGATGGTGCAACCTGGAAAGCGTATCCTCTTCCAGAAACCGCCAAGGAAGTTAGGGCTCTAGCCGTAGGTTAATAGAAAACTGGTAAGTCTACTGGGCCCTACGTTTCCTATCAGTCTTATATGATTCGACCCATTGTTAAAGGTTTGCTTGTAAGAGAGCTATTATTTCCGTCACCGTAGCCTGCTGCCATTCTCCAGCTTTGGCTCCGGTCCTATTACGCCGTTCCCGACCAAACTCTTGGTCCGTAATGTCAGGATTTTCGTCCCTTATTTGCTGTTCAATAACTCTTTGTTCCTGAGCTGCCACTTCTGGACGTTCGATCCAGTGACATATGTATTCATGTTCACTGGTATAAAAAACTGCCACTGGAATCGACATATATTTCCCTTCTTTCAGAAACTCATTCATAATGTCTTCATGAGAGTCCCGTGGGAATATTTTCATATCCCAGCCAGCTGCCTCTGACATCCTAGCTAAAACTGGCAAACCTCGTACCACATCTCCACACCAGTCTTCGCCTATAACCATCATCTTGGACGGTCCCTTGGGATTAGCTGCAATATCTTTTAAGGTCTTTGACTCTTCGTCATTAACCTGAAATTTATCGTAAAATTCCTGAAATCTTGCTTTGTTAACATTGATTTGGCCTATATAGTCTGAGTATCCAAATCCTTCTAAATATCTCTGAGGTGTAACAACCGTACTTTCACTCGCCATTTCACTACTCCCTTAAACTAAATGTGCAATCAGTTTACTATTTGGCCGACCAACGGTCGGTTATCCAATTTCTCAACCAGTTTTACCTTGAAACCCAATTTCAACTTTTCCATCAGGATATAAAATTATTGGAACCGAATCTCCATAGTCCAAAGCTTCATCCAGTGTATCCTGACTTTGATCGACCCGTCTTTCTTCATAATCCACCCCTTCACGACGCCATGTCTCCCTCAAAAGATCACAGGCAGGGCAGACTGTAAGTGTGTATACGATTGGTATATCGGCCATTCCTATCTCCAGACCATCAGTTTTGGAAATTCTACATCCTATTTCGAGACGTGTCACCACAGCTATTTTCTTGTATCCCGCCATGTGCATAGATATAATGACGTTGGCTATGAGGATATACACCAGATATAAGGAGGGAAAATGATAGCCCTAGTAGTGACAATCAATATCAAGCCCGGGTTTAAAGATCAATTCATGGCATCAATGATGGGAGACGCACGAGGTTCAAACAATGATGAACCGGGTTGCCTAAGATTTGATGTTCTTCAAGATAACGAAGACGACAACCAGATCCACCTATACGAAATATATCAAGATGACGCGGCTGTCGAAGCACACCGCAACGCACCACATTATGTAAAATGGAGAGAGGAGTGCAAAGATTGGTTCGCTACTGAAAACGTACGTAGATTAGCTACACCAGTCTATCCGCCTCCCGAAAAATGGGAAAAACGTGCTCCAGTAGACTAGTCCAGATAATATAAACAAAGGATGGGCCTTTAGCCCATCCTTTAAAATACCCATAACAAATCAATTACCATTTCTGATTTAAGACATACCATCAACTTTCAGCAGGTTCTAATCACATATTTCTCAACAGAACGTTTCTAAACGTTTCCGCAAATACTGCAACTTCAGCTTCCTTTGTCTCAGTTGACAGAGCTCCTACTAAATTAGGAGCCACTAGTATACCCTCGTTCATAAGTCCTAGAAACACTCGATCTCGTAATCCGGTATCACAGTCAGCAATGTCACGGTAGTTCTGTATCTCATGACCTACAAAATGAATTCCAAATAGAGAACCTATACCAGTAATTTGGGCAGGGACCTCTAGGTCAATACAGATATTATGAATCTCAGAACGTAATCTTTGCCCGTGCATTTCTAATTCTTGGTAGACTCGTGAGGTCAGATGGTCCAAGGTAATAACTCCAGCCAACATAGAGACAGGGTTGCCATTGAACGTGCCTGCATGGCTAACTCTAGGCCCTAACCTAGGATCGTACAACTCCATGATATCCCTCCGGCCACCAAAAGCACCAACAGGAAATCCGCCGCCGATTATCTTACCTAGGGCAGTCATATCCGGAGTTATATCATAATGAGCCTGACAGCCTCCTGGGGAGACACGATAACTAATAACTTCATCAAAGATTAATACTATTCCATGTTCTTGGGTGAAACTGCGCAACATAGATAAAAATTCATGCGTTGCGGGAACCATACCAACTGATCCCATGACTGGTTCTACAATTACTGCTGCAAGATCGCTGCGATGGTCTTGTAAGATGTTGAGAGCTACTTCTGTATCATTAAATGGCAATACAATCACTTGATCTAATATTTCACTAGGCAACCCTTCACTCGCTGCTAATGGTTCCGGTGAATCCATACTGCCTGCTTTTGAGACATCTACTCTTACACTTACAGATACAGAGTCATGAGTGCCGTGATAACCACCTTCCACTTTTGCAAAGGACGTTCGACCAGTAAAAGCTCGGGCTGCTCTAATAGTGTTTAAAGTTGCCTCCGTACCAGAATTAGTGAATCGAACGAGATCGAAACTTGGTATCCGCTCACATAAACTCCGAGCCAGTTCAACTTGGTGAGTGTTGGGAGCATTGTACCCAACACCATTTTCTAATTGACTCCGCACTCCATCAATAACGGGTTGGAAACCATGGCCCAGTATCATAGTCGTCATAGTATTTATGAAATCTAACCGTTCACATCCATCAATATCCGTAACTATCGCTCCCTTGGCAGATTCAATAAAGATCGGATATGGTCTCCAATAGATAGAATTCCTACTATCTCCCCCGGGTAGATACTCACAAGCATTATCCCAGTAAGCTTTACTCTTCGGAGTTAACTCCAAGTATCTGGATAATTCATCGTTAGTTGAGTGCATCATTCCCACGTCCTCATAACAAGTGGCCAAGATTATACTACTCAGATAGGACATACCAAAGGGGCATGCAGCGCAGAGTGCCAAATTTTTGCACCCCGAACCATCTACCCCTCTATAGTCTATTCCCGATATAAGTTTCTAAGTGGTAACAGTGTTTCTCGGTAATTCCTTAACCAATATATTTGACACTAAAAACACTGATTCGTCCGACCGATGAATCGCAAATTCTTGAAAATCATCTTCTACCACAAGATATCGCGACATAACATCTTTCATATCATTTTTTAGAGCGTCCATGATGTCCGGCGACACGTCCATACGGTCTCGCATCAAAACCATCTGCAGGCGCTCTCTTGCTGAAATTTTGCTGGCAACAATCCTCGTCTGGTCCCGCTTGGCAATTACCCATTTTATTAGTTCACGCATGTGAGTAAGCACCTCTATTCATTCCCATGATTTCTTTAACTTTGCCCATAATACCTGTTTTAGGGTCTAGATCCATCAATGGAACATCATCTCCATCTATTCTGGCAGTAATACGTGAAAACGCTGCTCCTGAAACAGCTCGTTTATCATGTATTACTGGGACTCCTTGGTTAGTTGCTGTTATCAAACGATCATCTGCAGGAACCATTCCAAGAACTTCTACGGCCAACAAATCAACTATGTCATCCTTGTCCATCATCTCACCCCGTTTAACCATTCCAGGCCGTATCCTGTTGATTATTAGCTTGGGGTTATGAATTTCTGCAGCCGCCAGTAAACCAATCACTCGATCCGCATCACGTATTGCAGAGACTTCCGGAGTAGTTACAATTATGGCCTCTTCAGCAGCAGCAATAGCATTCCTAAATCCTTGTTCTATACCAGCAGGGCAGTCAATTAACACGTAGTCAAATTCACTTTCAAGTTTAGAGCAGAGTTCCTTGACTTGTTCTTCAGTGATACAGTTCTTGTCCCGAGTTTGCGCAGCCGGTATCAGGTATAGATCCTGATTGTTCTTGTCTTTAATCATACCTTGATGCATTTTGCAGTTGCCTTCGATTATGTCAACTAGATCATATACAATACGATTTTCTAATCCCATAACAACATCAAGGTTTCGTAATCCGATATCAGTGTCTATAACAACCACTCTGTGCCCTCGCATTGCTAGTCCAGTACCAATATTGGCAGTAGTTGTAGTTTTTCCAACGCCACCCTTACCTGACGTGATTACTATGGTTCTACCCTTCATACAATACCCCTCCACTGTACCCAGAAAACCTCCCAGTGTATGTCGTTACATATATTGAATTACGCCGGATGAAGGCTATCTTAGGCTTACTTCCTCTCGATTTATTCTGTTTGGATTTCTCAGGAGAGACTCCCCCGCAGTCGCTAATTTGGATTCTGTGAGAATTCAAATTTGACGCTACTATTACTGACTGTGTATCTCCACTAGCACCAGCATGAGCAAATCCTCTAAGATTTCCGAAAATGATTATGTCTCCGTCAGCAACTAGTTGCGCGCCCGGATTTACATCTGCTAATACAACTATATCTCCAGGGTATTTAATAACCTCACCTGAGCGACATGTAGTCTTTATAAATAGTGCTTCATTTCTGCGGTAGGCATCTATCAGCTCTTCCGTTTTGTTACTTGACTTAACCTCTACGGGTTCAGATTCATCTCTAATTGGAAATCCGACGAGATCATCTAATTTTTCTTCATCGTCTTCCATAATTTCCGAAATATCTGAAGATACATATTCGGTATCGTAATGCAATTCCCCATCAGAATAGCCAGTAGCTTTAATCAATCCATCCAAATACTCTGGCGTATCTGGGAGGTCGGATTCAGAGCTATCAGTATCTACAGAGGAATCATCTACCAAGTCAATCTCATCATTTTCTATATGGCTGATAGTATCTAAATATGTGGCTGGATCGTTATGTTGAATTACAATCGCCTGCTGTGGCTGCAATTTTCTTGAAGGATCCGCTAAATCTACCCCGAATCCATTACGTTCCGATAGTGCTTCAGACAATACAAACGGATCACACCAAAATCTGGCTACTGTAACATCCGATTCCGATTCAATGATTTCCTTTATTTTGTGGATCTCGTCCTTAACCAGAATCCGTTGCCCCACATTTACGTTTATAATCCCAGTCGAATACATAAAACGATTAGTAACTAAATGGTCATGCAGATGTTGGGATACAACAGAAATATCTTCAATATCATCTATTGTGAGATTAACTGTGCTCCCTCGGCCAATAACTTTAACTAGACTCGTTTCGAGCATAAGGCTGAATTAACCCTACAACACTATTACTTGGGAGAATCTGTGCATGGACTAATAATAACCATAAAAGTTGCAACCACCCGACGCACTCACTTCCCACTAAGTTGCTAATAATTTATATCAAGATCACTTTTTTTAAGTCAAGGACAAAGGATACCCATTTTCCACAATTTCTCCAGACTGTTCTACAGAACGCCGATAATCAAGGGTACCCAAACAGAGTCACGTGATACCTTAAAAGCTGCCTATCATCAATTTCAAGTGGGTTCATTATTGAATATTCTCGGGAAGTAGAGACCCCGTACAGGCTTGTAAATGACGCTTACAATAGATAGAGCCAGAAATGCACTACCAGTTATGGTCATTATCAGGGGTGCATTGAAGACATCCGCCAATATGCCATTGAATAAATTAGCAAAAGCCATACTGCCTCCGACGTGCATGCTGTATATTCCAGACACTCTTCCACGAACGCCATCCGGAACCACAGCCTGAATGACTGTATGAGTAACTGTCATAAAACCGGCAGTGCTCGCTCCTAATAAAACAGCAAATAACAGAGCCATCTCCATCAAGGAAGATACTCCTAAAGCCACATATGTAAGGCCACTCGTTAGTCCCACAAACAAGAAAACGCGGCCTCTAACAGCGTCTGTCCTGACCCCTGCCAATAATACTGAGGATATCAAAGCTCCTACGCCTATACCTGACATCAACAAGACCGCGTGATTAGGATCGCCAGTTTTACTCATTATTTCGGACATCGCTGGTAACAGAGATTCGTAAGACATAGTCAGAGTACAATGAAATACCGCGAACATTATCATGGCCAATACGATTGGAGTTGTATAAACATAAGCAAAACCATCAAATATGTTTCTTCCTACGCTCTTCCGTTGATCTACTTCTCCGGTAGACCTTGTCTTTATCCGCATAGTCTGAACAAGACCTATCAAGTAGAACAGTGCACACACCCAGAACGCCCAATCCAGGCCTACATAAAGAACTACTGGGGTAATCGCCAATGGCCCCACCGCTCTAGACCCTTGTTGAGTAGCCTGGTTTAAAGCAACCGCGTTCAGCAAGTGCTCTTTTGGAACTAAATTCGGGACCAGAGACTGAGTCGCAGTCATTTGAGAAGCCCTCAGCGTTCCATTAAAGAAAGCTAGAGCGACTAACAGGAGTGGCCCTATTAAGTCTGTCATTACAAGAATTGCTAGAGCAACGTTATGCAATAGGTTCAGGGCATACGTCCAGGACAACACAGTCTGCCTGTCGAATCTGTCAGCTATAAATCCAATCAAAGGAGTGGCCACTAGCCGCGGAATCATCGCAGCAAATACAACCAACCCAGCCCAAGAATAATAACCCGTGATCTCAAATGCTAAAACGGCACGCGCCACGATTAAAGCCCATGCCGCGGCACCTGCCAATAGGTTAGCCGTCCATAAAGTCCTATAATCCTGATATTGTAGGGCGATTAAAAATCTACTTGATATCGTCTTAAGAAAGTTACCCACTAGCTATACTCCAAAACTTCCGGTTATTTTCGGATCTTCATTCAGCAGATCCGAAAATAGCTACTGAACAGGTAAATGAACCGGGACGTCCGCCTAAGTTATGGGTCAGTCCAACATCAGCTTTTTTGAGTTGCCGACCTTCTGCCTTTCCCTGCAATTGTTTATACACTTCGTAAATCATGCGTATGCCACTGGCACCAACAGGGTGACCAAAACACTTAAGACCGCCATCAGTATTAACTGGTAGATCACCTTCCAACGTAAAGCTACCGGAATGCACATCCTCCGATGCCTTACCTCTAGCACTAAAGCCTAGATCCTCACAAATAATCAGTTCAGTAATGGTAAAACAATCATGCACCATGGCCAGATCTATATCCTCTCTAGGATCCGATATACCGGCTTCATCGTACGCAGATTGACTTGCTTTGACAGTCTCAGGGAAGTGCGTAAAATCCCAATCGTCCCTTAAGACCCCGAAAGCTCCTACTGATAATCCTAAACCCTTAACCAATACATAATCTTTTCTGAGGCTTTGGGCTATTTCTGGTGTAGTAATTATCGCAGCTGCAGCACCGTCACTGACACCGCAACAATCAAACAAACCCAAGGGCCATGCAATCATTGGAGCGTTAATCACTTGATCTGTAGTTATTTCACGTTGAAAATGAGCTTTAGGATTAAGCGTTCCATTATGATGGTTTTTTGCTGCGATTTCGGCCAGAGTAAGTTTGCCTTGATCATATGGTATGTCATACTGATGGAAATAACGAGTTGCCGCCATTGCAAACTGGGATGGAGGAGGTGTGGGAGGAGCCACATCTGCCCCAGGAGCTTCGGGAATAGCTAACCCAGAGAATCCAGAGTCCTTCAGTTTCTCCACTCCAACCGCTAGAACAATATCGTATATTCCTGCAGCTACCGCATAACAAGCGTTGCGAAATGCGTCAGTTGCCGTTGCACATGCATTCTCCACTCTAGTGATCGGTATATAGTCTAACTTAAGTGCCTCTGCTAATGGTTGTCCCGTTCTAAAAGAGCTTACTGTCCCGAGCCATGCGGCCTGGATATCCTTTGCTTCCAACCCAGCATCAGCATATGCTTCATATCCCGCTTCCACCATTAAATCTGCGGCGCTAGAGTCCCAGCGTTCTCCAAAGTTACTACACCCCATACCGACTATGGCAACCCTATCCTTAATTCCGCGCATCAACGACACCTCGCATTGGTATAGATTTCCAGTAATAATTATGTATCCCATTCACTATTCGAAGCTTACGAAAACTCATCTGTACAGGCATGCCGATATGGACTTGATCAAGATCTCTATCGGTCATCATGCACAGAATACGTCCACCGTCGACGAAATTGACTACGGTGATAACCAATGGAACATCGACGGTACCCGCAATATAATCCATAGAGTACGTAAAGACGCTCCCCAACTGGTCACTAAACCTAACAGATGAATAGCCCTCTCTACTCTGACAGTTTACACAAACCGTTTGCACAGGATATTGAATGTACCCGCAACTATCACATTTACTACCGTACAGCCTAATATTCTTATCACTCTCTCTCCATAACGCCGTTGCTGAAGGAGATTGCGGATCTGGCCTTCGAGATCCATCATCAACATCCCACACGGACCGCCATTTCGCGTACGTTTCGTAGGATTCTAAAACTTGCTTAGATATCAAATTACCAGTCACACCGAGCACGCCTGCAGGCAGTTGCAAGTCTTTGGTAGCCCTGAAACCAAGGATATCGCTGCCGTCACCATAAGACACAACTAAGATGCGATCTCCCTCAAACCGTGATTCCAATGATTTAGCCAACAACATAGGAGCGAAAGCCGCTCCTATATTACCAAGCTGACCAAACATTGGGTCCTCTATCTGCTCACTATTAAACCCCATACCTCTTGCCAAGGCCGTATGCCTGCGCGCGTCTGGAGCATATAAAGCCAATTTAGCAAAATCAGATGAATGCAAATTATATTTAGATAAATACCCTAAAATACCATCGTTTAGAACACTTTCAAAGCCCTCTTCAACGGCAAACCTATCCTCCCACGTTCTGACAAAAGAATCCCCGCTCGACCGCCAATTATCAAGTATATTTCTGCTAACCGAATGGAACCCTTCATATTCTGCTATCAGGTTATGATCCCCAACCAAGAATCCAACTGCGCCATCTCCAGCATTGCGTTCCGTTTCACTCCTTGGGGGTCCTTGTCTACTATCTGAAACTATCACCAGTATTTGATTACATGATCCCGCTACCACCGCATCAAATGCTAACCGAAGGGCGCTTGTACCACATTTTAAAACATCCGTTACATCTGAAGTGAACAAGTTATCACTCAGATCTAAAGCTTCCGCCACTATGGCAGCGCACTGTTTCTCCGAATAAGGAGGAGTCGTACTAGCAAATATGAGGCCATCTACTTCTTTTCTATCGAGCCCTCTTAAACATTCATAGCCCGCAGCAACACCCATAGTAACGGTATCTTCATCAAAATTTGCTACAGATCGTTCCTGAGTAGAATGCCAACCAACAGTATCAACCCCGAGCCTATATTTTGGTATATATGCCCCAAAATTTATTATCCCTACCAAATACTCACCGTCCTAGGCTTTTCGGCAATGCTATCAAGCATCTCCAAACTATGTCAATTTAAACTCCACAGCATACTATTAGGCCTATGTTACAATGAAATTTATAGAGAGTAACCAGCGTCGATTAATCTGTCTTCAGCCTAAATTTATTGATCCATATAAACAAACTAATACTCGTGTCAGTTGTGACAGCCATCATGCTAGTAGCGCTGCTTTCGGTAGCGTGCAGCTTTCAACCTGCAATACAACCATCTATAGCCAATGAGCAATCACTAACCACTGGTTTTGAACGAGTCGAAGAAGTGTGGCAACTCTTAGAGCAACAGCACATTAATCGTAGCGACCTAGACTCAGATAAGATCAGCGAAGCTGCTATACGAGGAATACTGGAATCACTCGATGATCCATACGCTTCATTCCTCGACGCTGAACAATTCTCAATGGAGTCGCAGGACGTGCATGGTTCCTTTGAAGGAATCGGAGCACACGTAGGTATACTGGATGAAAAGATAACGATAATTGCTCCCATGCCAGATTCTCCAGCGGAAAAAGCAGGCATACGATCTGGAGATATCATATTGGGCATTAACGGAGATAGCACTGCAGATACTACCCTTCTTGAGGCTGTATCCAAGATCAGGGGAGAAAAAGGTACTACAGTAGATCTTTTAATCCTACATGCAAACGAGCCTGCTCCAGTGACGATAACCGTCAGGCGCGGCGTTATACAAATAGACAGTGTTACTTTCCAATTAATGCCAAACGACATCGGCTATATTCACATATCTAATTTTACTGAAAGTACCAAGTCTGAAGTAGAGGGAGCTCTCAGGGAATTCGAAGAGGAAACCGCATCAGGGGCACTAATACTTGACCTTCGAAACAACCCAGGTGGCCTACTCAATTCAGTTGTAGACGTGACAAGCCTATTCATTGATGACGGACTTGTTCTTTACGAAATCGACGGCTCTGGAGCAAGAAAAGATTGGCCAGTACGTAATAATAGACGCAAACAGGACTATCCTATGGTGGTCCTTATAAACCAATTTAGTGCAAGTGCCAGCGAGGTTTTATGCGGAGCTCTCATGGATCACGAAAGAGCGACAATAATCGGTACTAAATCTTTTGGTAAAGGCAGTGTTAATATACTGCGATCATTAAGCGACGGTTCAGGTATATACTTTACTGTAGCACATTGGTTCACTCCGAAGGGTACTTTAATAGAAGGAGCGGGTATTGAACCGGATGTAGTGGTAGACATTTCACCTGACACTCTGAATGACATACAAATAGAAAAAGCATTGGAAATACTAAACCAGAAGCGTGAAGATTTTGGCTAAACCCAAGAAAAAAGGCGCAAATACCAATAACGATGGCCGTACAATCGCCCTGAATAGGCGCGCGCTCTTTAACTACGAGATCCTCGAAAAATTTGAATCAGGCTTAGTACTAACAGGTACAGAAATAAAGTCTATACGCGCAGGAAAAGTCGATTTAAGAGACGCCTACGCTCGGCCAGAATCAGGCGAACTTTGGTTGGTAAATGCACATATAGCCCTATATGATTCTGGTAGTATTTACAATCACGATCCTAGACGACCTAGAAAATTATTACTCCACCGAGATCAGATTACTGAAATACAATCTTTTGTTTCCCAAAAAGGTCTGACCGTAGTAGCGCTAAGTCTGTACATTAGAAACAGAGTTGCAAAAGTACAACTAGGCGTTGGAAGAGGTAAGCGTCAATACGATAAGCGCAGGGCAATAATGAACAGAGAAATGGATATGGCTGCGCGTCGAGCAATGCGCGCCTACGAATAACTTCCCCCAAACCACTCACTTTGGTCTATAATCACCGATGGCAAACTAGGGTTTTGCTTTTTGAAATTAGCAAACCAAAAATACTTTCTTGCCAGGAGGTAGGTCTTGATCAGGAGTCTTGGAAATAAAACACCGAAGATTGCGGACACTGCTTGGGTTAGCGAACATGCTTACGTCGTAGGTGACGTAGAAATTGGAGAATATTCAAGCATTTGGCCCGGTGTCACGGTGAGAGGTGATGGAAAAGAAAGCATAAAAATCGGCAATTATGTAAATGCCCAAGAAGGGGCTGTTATACACGGCAGTGGCCTAATCATAGAAGACTATGTCACTGTTGGGCATTCAGTTGTAGTACATGGGGAT
This sequence comes from SAR202 cluster bacterium, assembly GCA_009392775.1. The sequence continues at coordinate 20,526 of VFFT01000052.1, forward strand.
TTCATTGGAGAAGGCTCTCTTCTAGGGAACAACTGCACCTTTCTTTTCCATTCTAAATTAGGCAAGGGATGCCTAATAGCAGCAAATGCAGTGGTCTTAGCCAACGTCGATATACCAGATAATTCTTTTGTTACAGGAATACCTGGTGAAATCAAACGTCAGGTTAGCGATAAACAAGCAGAGGCCATGAAGCGAACAGCGTTAAGCTTAGTAGAACACGCAAAACAGTTCAAAGAAAGTGGTCTATAATATTTAAGTACCCCCTTGCCGGGGGTACTAATTGGTTACTATCCGAGACGCTGAGCAACTGGCAATACATTATTAGCCAAATGTTCCATAACTTTCACGCTCTCAGCTGTACCTTCTACGCGAAAATCGTAGGTCAGCTGATCTATTCCCAATTCTTGGCAATAATGCAAATCATCGATGACGTCCTGAGTAGTCCCCATTACGGTCCCACCACTTATAGCATTCGCACTTTCGCCATATCCTAAATCAGTAAAATGCAAACTTCGCTTGAGTGAAATGGATACACTGTCGGGGTCTCTGCCAGCCTTCTCAATTTCTTGCCTCAAATAGGGCAGATTCTCTGCCACGAAATCCGGTGTTTGCCTAGTTGTGTGCCAGCAGTCACCATATTTCGCCGTTCGCCGCAAAGCTCTTCGAGTATGACCGCCTACCCATATTGGCACACCAGGTTTCTGAATAGGTTTAGGAGCAAATTGAATTTCATCTATATCGTAGAACTTACCGTGGAACTCCGGGTCGTCATCTCTCCACAGAGTCTGAAAAATTTCCAGAAATTCATCTGTCATAGGCCCACGATCAGCATATTCCAATCCTAGCGTCTGAAACTCTTTTTCTAGCCAACCTACTCCCACACCACAAATCATCCTGCCCTTAGTTAGCACATCAAGCGAAGCGAACATTTTAGCTTGTACTACTGGGTTGCGATAAGGAAGTATGATCACAGTACTCCCTATCTTTATGGTATCAGTACAGGCTGCTATAAAGCCTAAAGTGGTCATAGTCTCGAAAAATGGTTCGTCGGGAGGTCTAGAAAAAGACCCATCTGCAGTATAAGGATACTGGTCAGTACCAGCCGTTGGAAGTACAATATGATCCCCCGACAATACTGATTCAAATCCTAACTGTTCGGCTCTTTCGACAAAATGCCGAATGCCATCGGCATCCGGTAAACGTGGCAAACCTAAACCGATTTCCATTGTTCATCCTCCTGAAGGAAACTCTTCCATTTCAAAATTCCACGGATTCTATTAGATCATTGTATAGCCGCCACTAACACTAAGCGTTTGGCCAGTGATAAAACTAGCGGCATCAGAAGCTAGAAATACGACCGCATTTGCAATTTCATTAGATGTACCCATTCTTCTAAGGATGTAATTACGCTCCACTTTTTCAAGTACATCTTCGGTGAAAATATCACGCATCTCATTCCACATACTCTCGGAACTTATGTCTTCGTCTTTAGGCGGAACTATCAATCCAGGGCACACCATGTTGAACCTCAACCCATATCTCCCTGTTTCTCGTGCGATAGCCTTACTCAATGCTATAACGCCTGCTTTACATGCTGAATACACGGCTTCCCGATATTCTCCCATCCTCCCCGCGTCTGAACTAATACTTACTACTGATCCAGACTGTCTTTCGACCATGTGGGGAAGAACAGCATGAATACAATTTATAGCGCCCCATAAATTAACCTGGACTTCCTTTTCATATTCAGAACGGGGCTTGTCTAAAAATAATCTATCAACAGTCCAGCCGACATTATTAACTAATATGTCTACACTCCCCAGACTACTTATGGTCTCATTAACCATACTCTCTACACTTGAAGGGTTTGTGACATCAGTAGAGACCACCTTTATATCTCCTGAAATCCCGGACTGAGACACCTCGAGGGCGACCCTTTCTCCTTGTTCGGGTGATAGTTCTGCTATAACAATATTCGCACCTTCGTTAGCAAAGGCATGAACTATTGATCGTCCTATATTAGATCCGCCACCGGTGATTATTACATTTTTTCCATTTAGTCCTAAGTCCATTATGTTAGCTCCCTACACATCAAATTACTTCAATTACATTAGAGTTACATCAGTTCTCTATACGAGGTATACCGCCAATACGCAACCTTAAAAGCCCTTTTATATCTTCCCACGCCGTGCTCATGACCCGTACACTGCTAGATGGATCTTCATCCCACTTAACTGGAATCGATCGTATGCGAAATCCGCGCTTAGCCGCGATCAGCAATAATTCTGTATCAAAAAACCAGTAATTATTCTTTATAAGCGGAACAATTTGATGAGCTGCTTTATTAGTTATTGCCTTAAATCCACATTGGGCATCAGGGAATTGAGTGAAGAAAAGAGTTTTTATCATAAGGTTATATGACTGAGATATTATCTCCCGACGCACTGACCTCTGCACTTGGGACTCTTTGCTAAGACGACTGCCAACAGCTATATCATATTCCCCGGATACTGAATCTATAATCTCAGGCAGATGCAGCAGGTCAGTCGAAAGGTCTACATCCATATAGCACAAAATATCGGAAGTACTTCTGAGCCATGCCAATCGTAACGCTCTACCTCTACCTTTCTGCGGAACATAAAAATAATCCACAGAGGCATACTCGCTGCAAAGAGATTCCGATACCTGACGCGTATTATCTATCGACGCGTTATCCGCTATTAAGATATCCCACGCATAGGCCTGATTTTCTGTTATAAATTGCGACAGTGTAGCAATACAATTTGGAAGGTCAGCTTCCTCATTATAAACGGGTATAACGATGGTAACTGTAGGTTTCATTCATATCCTATAATACCCAGATACAGTTATTATTTAGAAGACTATTGAGTCAATAAACGTTAAAGCGTTTCTACGATGTGATCTCTAATGACGGAAGTGTCTCACTCCTGTGAAGACCATTGCCAAATTATGTTTGTTAGCTGCTGCTATTACTTCTTCGTCGCGTATTGAACCGCCAGGCTGAACAATAGCAGTTACGCCTGCCTCTGATGCCAGTTCTATATTATCTGGAAACGGAAAGAATGCGTCGGAAGCCAATACACTCCCAGTAGCCTTTTCACCTGCTACGCGTTGCGATAGGTGAACGCTAACAACCCTATTAGGTTGACCTGCTCCCATGCCCATTAGGGCTTGTCCTTTAGCCAAGACAATTGCGTTGGATTTGATATGTTTTCCAGCTTTCCATGCGAAAGCAAGGTCTAGAAGCTCTTCGGCACTAGGAGATCTATCAGTAACAATCTTCCAGGACTTAGGGTCTTCTTCTATAAAATCGGGAGTCTGGACCAGGATCCCTCCTGTTATAGGCCTGACATCGTATACAGATTCTTGAGAGTTCTTATTATTCCTAACAGCTAATATCCTGAGATTTCTCTTTTTCATGAGAATGTCTAGCGCATCTGGTTCATATGCTGGCGCAACTACCACTTCATAAAACACTGGGTCCATTGCTTTGGCAACCTCGGCTGTAACCGGCCGGTTATAGCCCACTATTCCACCAAATGCTGATACTGAGTCGCCTTCATAAGCCTTATTGTAAGCTACAGCCAAATCACTATCAGTAGCAAGCCCACATGCGTTAGTATGCTTGATCACAACAGCCGTAGGATCGTCGAAATCTGATACGGTCCGCCATGCCGCATCCGCATCCATCAAGTTATTAAAGGATAACTCCCTACCGTGCAACTGCTCCGCGCCAGCAATCCCAGAAGGCACAACTCCCGAGATACCATATAAAGCTCCTTTCTGATGAGGATTTTCTCCATACCGTAATCCCAGCAGTTTATTCAGCCCAATAGGAATAGAGTCAGGCATATCCGATTCATCGGAACTGTCGGATAGGTATCCAGTTACTGCAGAGTCATATACGGCAACATGTGCAAAGGCTTTTGCAGCAAGAGATTTTCTATCAGCTACAGTTAGACCATTATTATTTAATTTATTTGATACCCACTCATAGTCTTCAGGATCAACTACCACCACTACCGATAGAAAATTCTTGGCAGCAGCTCGTATCATTGTCGGACCACCGATATCTATATTCTCCAAAGCGTCTTCTAACGAGACTCCTTGTTTAGATATAGTTTCAACAAATGGATATAAATTAACTACTACGACATCTATCGGTTCTATTCCATGCTTTGCCATCTCCTGTACGTGAGCATCAGAATCCCTACGACCGAGCAGTCCACCATGTATTACCGGATGGAGGGTTTTAACTCGCCCGTCCAATATCTCAGGAGACCCAGTCACATCCGATACCTGCTTAACAGGAAGGCCCGCTTCAGAGATCGCTGTGAATGTCCCGCCTGTACTTATAAGTTCGAATTTTGCATCAACTAGTTTGCTTGCAAAATCTTTTATACCCGTTTTATCGTATACACTAATTAAAGCCTTCACGTTTTAAAATTCCTCAAACTAAATTAATAAACTAATCGCACTTGGTTTTCATCCGTCATAGGAACAATACTACCTATAACCTGAGCATCAGGAATGGTATCCAAGATAGTAGCGACTGACTCTTGATCAGTCACTGCAACCATACCTAAACCCATATTGAACACCCGATGCATCTCATCTGACGTTACTTTACCGACTTCCTCAATCAACTTAAAAATAGCAGGGACGACCCATGATCCCACGTTAAATTCTGCTGTTACATTATCGGGAATCATTGATGGAATTTTCCCCGGTAAACCTCCTCCAGTCACATGACATAGACCTTTGCAAAGGGATAATATTGGCTCTAGCATAGGATAATAGGATCTGTGGCGTATCAGCATCTCCTCACCAAGAGAGTGTCCCAATTCATCAAAATGCTTGAACAATATTCCAGGATTTTCTTCAGTTGAGAACACCTTTCTGACAAGAGAAAATCCATTTGTATGCAAGCCACTAGACGGAAACCCAATGAGTACATCACCAGGGGTAACACCTTCGCCAGATATCACATTTTCCTGCTCTACTGCCCCAACTACAAAACCTGCCAAATCAAAATCTTCATCAGAATATATATCAGGCATTTGGGCAGTTTCGCCCCCAATCAACGAGCACCCTACTTCCTTACAACCCCACACTATCCCTCTTAGTAACATTTCCATTCTGTGGTTATCAAGATAGCTAAAAGAAATATAATCCAGAAAGAAAAGCGGCTTTGCTCCTTTAGTCAAGATATCATTTACATTAAGTGTAACTAAATCTTCTCCCACAGACTCAAAGTGTCCCATTTGAGCTGCGACTCTCAACTTCGTACCTACACCATCAGTACTAGAGACTAGAACCGGATTCTTATACCCGGAAAGAGTATAAAGGCCTGCAAAACTTCCTCCTGACCCTACAACTTCTGGGCCATGCGTCAGAGAAGCAAAAGCCTTTATCCTATCTTTTAACGCATCCATACTTCCTAGATCTACCCCTGAGGAAGAATAGGTATTACTGTCCAATTTCAACTCCTACAATACCTTTATTACCTGGCAACCTAAACTATTCCGGTATAAAACAAATTTATATACAAACATATCTTTAAGAATCATTCTTCTCTCTGGATAGTGATCATCAACTAGAGGTCGTGTCAGTAGTCTCCAACGCCAGCTTGCTAAGCTGCAATTGAACAGGGACTGGATAATTCCCAGTGAAACACGCATCACAAAATCCACCGCTCTGACCACCAACCACTTTCAAAAGGCCATTAACACTAAGATACCCCAATGTGTCGGCCCCTGTCATTTGTTTAATACCCGCCAAGTCTTTGTTGGCGGCGACTAGTTCGTCTTGACTCGCCATATCCACACCCATATAGCACGGATGCTTTATAGGTGGCGCGCAAACTCTCATATGTATTTCCTTAGCCCCAGCCTTCCGAAGCAGACTAACGACATGTGGAGTTGTAGTACCTCTAACTATACTGTCGTCCACTACGACGAGACGTTGTCCAGCAATGACCTCTGACAACGGATTGAACTTCTGCCTAACACCTATATCTCTAAGACGTTGTTCGGGCTCTATAAAAGTCCTACCCACATACCTGTTTTTGATTAGTCCGTCGCTATATGGTATTCCAGATTCTTTAGCGTAACCTACAGCCGCAGCCGTGGAGGAATCAGGGATACCTATGACTAGATCTGCATCTATTGGATGTTCCCTAGCTAATTCAGCACCCATTTGCTGTCTAGACGCATAAACTAAACTACCTTCCATTATGCTGTCGGGACGAGCAAAATATATGAGTTCAAAAACACACATTGCCTTTTGGCCTGACCGACCATCCCAATGAGATGATTCCAAACCATTCTTGCCTATTACTATTACTTCCCCAGGGTCTACATCCCTTACGTATTCCGCTCCGATATGCTCCAGCGCGCAACTCTCGGAGGCCACTATCCAGCCGCCATTGATTGTTCCTAGACACATAGGCCTGATACCTAGAGGATCTCTCACCGCGATAATGGAATCATTAGTCAGAGCAACGAAAGAGTAAGCACCGTTCAGAACGTTCATACAATGGAATGCTCTTTGATGCCAATTATTACCCGGAGCATTAACCATAAGGAGGGCAATAATTTCTGAATCTGTAGTAGAAGAAAAGGAGCAGTTCGACTGCTCCTTTAACTGATTTCTTAGCTGCACTGTGTTAATTATATTGCCATTATGCGCGAGTGCTAACTTACCATGATATCCTTCCACCAACATCGGTTGAGCATTACACAATAAGCTACTCCCAGTAGTGGAATACCTGGTATGCCCAATTGCCATATCACCAACGAGAGGGTAAAAGTCTTGTTCCCGGAAAATCTGTGTAACCAGACCCATTTGGGAATGGATATTAATGCCGTCGCCGTCAGAGGTGGCTATACCTGCGCTCTCTTGACCGCGGTGCTGAAGAGCAAACAAACCAAAGAACGCCAGACGACTAGCCTCCTCGCCTGGCATATGAACCGCTACAACTCCACATTCCTCTTTGGGGTGGTCATACGAAGCATATCGGCTAGATTGGCTACTCTCGTTTCTCACGGCGCTATTCTAAATCGATTATTGGGTGTGGTCAACGCCATATATAGGGCCGTTAAACCTGATCTGTTCGTACTGATTAAATGTCTTTTGCAGTTATTCGATAATTAAGCGAGTTTAGTCTTCTGAACTCCCGGCCGCGGGCATTATTTGGACTTTCCTATCATCACCATAGCCTACACTTTCCGTTGAAACACTAGCATTATCGGCTAAGGACATGTGAATCACACGTCTATCTGCGGCTGACATTGGTTCTAAGACAATTGTTCGTCCAGTCTGAGCAACTCGGGAAGCTACCCTTATCGCCATGTCCTTTAGAGAACCTTCTCGCCTCTGTCTATATCTTTCGACATCTACCATTATTCGTGCTCCATCAGGAGTACTGTCGTCATGCCGATTACGAGCAATCATATTGACCATAAATTGTAAGGCTTGTAATGTCTGGCCTCTTCTTCCGATTAGCAGCCCTGCGTCTTCGCCCGTTATATCTATAATGGGACCGCCTACATCCTGGTCGTGCGCTGAGCGAATATTTATACCAACATTAATACCGGAGAGATCCAGTATCTCTTTCACTGTATTCATTGCAAAGGATGCCGTATCTCCACCTTCTGTAATCCTACGGACACGAACTCTAGCCAGCTCTGCTCCAATTCCAAGGAACCCGGCTTTGCCTCTACTTAGTATTTCTACCTCTACCTCGTTGCGGTCGGCGCCTAGTTCTTTCAGAGCCAGTTCTTCTGCCTCTTCTACGGTTCTGGCGGTTCGTATTACTGGTTCTTCCGTCATCGTCTATCTCCTCTGGAGTCTTATCTCTTTTCTGCTGAGTATTTGATTGAGATCGACTCGTTGCCGGCTCAGGTTTGGGAAACAATGGAAATAATGGTCCGAAGCCGGTTATAAAATACTGTATACCAATTCCTACAGCGTTGGATACTATCCAGTACAGTGGCAATCCGCTAGGCCATCCCAGCGAGAACACCCCTAAAAAGATCGGCATCATCCAAAGCATCATATTTTGCGTAGACTGCTGCCTAGGATCAATAGATGGGGTCATGGTCATTTTTTGTTGAACCCAAGTAGAAGCAGCCACCAAGACAGGTAATACTATATTCGTTGGGTCAGGTTCTGCAAGGTTTAACCACAAGAATCTGTCATTTAGTGGTGCGGCCTGATGAATTGGAACGAAAGTAACCCATGCATAGAGTCGGTCTGCCACACCCACAAGGTCATCTGGATTAGTTGGCAATACCTGAATAAGCACTCTAAATAACCCAATCAATATTGGCAGCTGGATAATAAGAGGGCCAACACAACCCAGAGGACTGACTCCAGCTTCTTTGTACATTTTCATGGTTTCCTGGGATATTCTGGACCGGTCTCCTACATACCGTTCTTGAATCTCTTTCATTTTCGGTTGCAGGGTAGTCATGGCTCTCATCTGCCGAATCTGCTTCAAAGTTAGAGGCAGCGTAATCAAACGGATCAATAGAGTAAACACAATAATGGCAATACCCATTTGATTGAAGAACAAGACATAGAACACCAGTAAGGTGTTCAACATAGGCCTTATAATACCCTCGTTCCAAAGAACTAAGAAAATTTCCAAGGATTCCTACCCCAACTTAAGATTTTATCCACACGGCTCTTTTTCTTTTGTGTCAAAACACCACAATTGGCTCTGAACTGACTTAATCTGTATACGCAGAATCGTTCCTTCCTGACTACCAATGAATACTGACTCCCTTTGATTTCCTCCAGAGGCTTGCACGCCAGTCGTGCTCAAATCACTCTCATCTAATGGAATTGTATATAGCGGAGCCTTTATCTCATCATCTGGTAGCGTTAGTGACGCTGTTACCGTATCCCCTGTGGCGGTCTCGAGCAGGGTTAATTTGCCATCTATTGACGCTACTACAAGACCTCTAGGAACTAGAACCGGAGTAGAAACTATTGGAGAACCTAATTCATGAGACCACTGGGCGACACCATTGTTGTCAAGTGAATATACATTTCCATCCATTGAACCCACAAACACCGAACGATTATTTCCTATAGCTGATCCCCATATCCAATTCTTAGTTTCAAATTCCCACTGAATCTCTCCATATCTTGAATCCAGCGCATATACTTTTCTATCAAAGGAACCAACAATAACGAGATCATTCCATACAAATGGTTTCGCTACGATAACTCCATCAGTCGCCGTCCGCCACTTCTCTTTACCAGTGCTAATATCTAGAGCGTATATATTCTTGTCGTGAGAACCAAAATATACTATTCCGTTACTGATCTCAGGAGTTGTCCATATTTTACCGTCAGCTTTAAAACGCCACAGCTCTTCAGAACTGACAGCATCCAAGGCATACAAATAACCGTTTTCCGAACCAACAATTAATATCTGTCGCAACGTGTCTAATGCGGGCCCAGCTACCAGACTTTGCCCCTCATCCGGATCTACTAGTTCTCTTTTCCATCCTCTTCCATCTGAACGTCCAGTATCTTTTTCTAATGCGTATACAAACCCATCTACTGCAGTTACGTATATCAGATCATTGCCAATCACAGGAGTATAAAAAGTTCCAGAAACAGTCGTATCATCACCTGAAGGAAAAACCCATTTAACAGTGGGCACTGATCCGTCATCATACAGTGCTATAACCTTACCTTCTCGTGTCCCTGCATAAACGACATCGTCTGCAGCGGTAACTGGAGTCCAACCCCGTGTGTCTGATCCCAAATGAGGAGTACAACCGATAACACCCATTAGAATGACAAGTAAAACCGAAATCCGACAGACACTCCTAATAAGAGAATGCCCTGTGGGTTTTTCACAGGTTGTAGAAGTCTGAATGTGGCTTGGACTGACTGAACCTAAATTATTGATCAAGTTAGTTATATGACAGGGTCGTGGCCCTTGCCCCCCCATGGTTGACATCGGCTGATGCGTTTAACCCCCATCACTACCCCCCTGATTACACCATATTTTGATATGGCTTCCGAGGTATAAGTAGAGCAGGAAGGCGTGTATCTACACATCGAGGGCAGATACGGCGATATCACAGCTTGATAACCTTTTATAGTGAAAAGCAATCCGCTTTTAATCAAAGCGTCTCCTTTTCCGAATGTTCATCTAAAATATTAGCTCTATCCAATACGTTCTGAGCAGACTGCCTTAATGCGGTAAAATCAGCAAATTCAGCACCTTTTCGCACTATAAATACTGCATCCCACCCGGTTGTCACGCGCGTATTTCTAACTACTTCTCTCAAGCGACGTCTAATTTTATTCCTTGTGACAGCGTTCCCAAGACGCTTACTCACCATAAACGCATAGCGATTATGGGAAAGACCATTTTGGAGAACCCTCACCACTAATAGCCGGTTCGCTACGCTAAGTCCTTCCCGGTGAATCTCCGCGAATCTTTTATCTTCACTTAAGCGAAACCTACTTTGCATTTTAAGGGACGACTAGACGGTCAGATTGTGGCGACCCTTGAATCTGCGTCGCTTTAATACTGCTCTTCCGTCTGATGTCTTTGAACGTGATCTAAAGCCGTGCACTCTCATGCGACGACGTTTCTTTGGTTGATAAGTACGTTTTGGCATTGAAAATTAATTCTCCAGTACACGAATTATAGAGGTCTATAGAAATAACAGTCAAGAATTTTATACTGACTGTCCAGTTCTTACAGCATCACTAACGCTGATTGATCATGTTATAATTGCCCCTCCACTAAACTAGCCGAAGTGGCGGAATGGTAGACGCGCTGGTCTCAAAAACCAGTGAGGGCAACCTCGTGTCGGTTCGAGTCCGACCTTCGGCACCACCCAATTTTAAGCACGCACGCCGGCCTTTTGGCCCTTTCTTGTTATCTTTTTTAATGTCTGATTTTGATGGTTTTGTAGCGAATTTGTAGCGAAACTCTTTTTTTCATGTTTTTCCACGCTCAGAAAAAGAAAAGCCCCGAATTAACTGTCGGGGCTTCTTCTGATGGGTTTTGTATAGTTACTATAGTTATTGGCCCCAGTATCCCAATGCGTGTCGTTGAGCAATCCCATCTCCGACTGGTTGCACGTCACATTTACCTGTATCCTTCCAATGGTTGGTAAAACTATTTAAGTCATCATACGTCTCTGCCTCTATCACTGCAAAAACTCTATGATGCGGTTGGTTCAGAAACACGGCTATCACTTTAACTTTATCGTTCCCTTCCATCCATCTGCCAGATTCCTTTTGGTAGTCCGTCCTACCCTCTTTCCTTGACTGTACTCCCCCGCAACTCAAATGATCATGCTGTGCAGTTATGTGAAATAACATTACTAAAACTCTCCTTATTAATTTAAGATCTTTGTCAAATTAATGGATTCATTATTTACATTGATTAAGGCAAATCGATATGAGTGCTACCTCCTTACTTGTTCCTGGCTGCCGTGCACGATTAATCAGCAAACTCCATACTTTCTGATTGCAGCCATCTCAAGACCTTTGCTGAATATTCCAAACGCCTTAGTACGTTACTTATCGAACTAGAAGATAGGAGCTTTGGTTACTAGAACAGTATTTACTTTCGCGAAATTATATCATCTAAGCAATACAGATCAAGCTAGGCCAAGCAATGTGATTCGAGTTATTGAATCGTATTCAAACTACGACTAACAGATTCCTAACGTTGCTAATTGAGCATAGGAGCCTGATTATAAGACTATACCTGTGGTTGGGTATTTGGAGCGAGGTGAACGCCACTAATCTCAAGAATATGCTGCATCGAACGGATCCTATGGCCAGGATCGAATGTGTAATACACAGTCTGCAACTTCCGCCCTTCTAGATGTATAGGCGGGATATTGGCCTTAACAGTATCACCTTCTGAACTGTAATTGTAGTATTGAGGCTTATGCCTATTATTCATCTCAGTGATCAATTTATCCCTAGTATCGTCAAGATCACTTTTCTGCTCGGGTATATCCTCAGGGCACAGATCGCCCAAAATAGTTCCACTTAACGCGTCTAACCAACCTATGTTCTGACTGGAATCTACTTCCAGAGTTTCATCCATTGCTGGTTTATCGATTAATTCGTAAGTTATAAAACCCATTGTTGTAGTGGTCAGAGCCATATGCAGCTTCACTTGATAATCACCTTGAGCTTCCCTCCATTGCTTCAACGCTTTCATAAGTTGTTCAGAATTAACTCCTCGCAGCAATTCCGGTATTACTGAACCCATCCAATTATTAGAGTTGAATTGCACATCAGTGCTTACGCTATCCAGAACTAAATCCCAATCCCGTCGTCTCACACCCCTCAAAAAGTTTTTGAGAGTAAGAGCATTATCCAAATCCATTAAATTGATTCCGCCACCAACCATTTGAGCATCCAAAAACGAGTCGTCATCCTTATCCCAGAAGGCCCTCTGATTGATAACAGTTGAAGCCTTCAGAATCTGTTCAAACATCCTACCAAGCTGCTCATCAATTACAACGCAACTACCGGACGGTAGAATCTCTTCTCCATTAGATGGCTTATAGTTAACAGTCACCTTTCT
>VFFT01000053.1 GCA_009392775.1 SAR202 cluster bacterium
ACATACTTTATGTAAAAGCAGGCTTAGTTCCGGGAGATCCCTCAGTGGTGGCACGGATTCACTCAGAATACGATCTGGACGATGATGAAAAAGCATTGATAGATGCGTTACGTTTACTCCCCGATCGACTGCGCCGTGTAGTTATAGAAGGCGCACAGGCTATGTCCGCAGATTTATAAAATCCCACCTTGAGGATAAACAATCTGTATGGTTTCCAGAATTCCCTTATCCTAATCCATAACCATCAAGTCAAACTCTACTGACTGCGAAAAATTACTCTACCTAGAGTATCACTGTACAAATAATATATACTGATGCAATCGACACTTTAGCTCTATCATAGGATTGTATGCAGAAAATTAATGCTCCCAAAAACCCGCTGGGATTCAAAATAGGCATTCACTACGCTTGGATCATAATAGTAATAGCTGCCATCATCCATATGGCTGGTGGATCTATACGACAGGCCTTCGGAGTTCTAATCGTTCCATTGGAACAAGGTCTCGGCTGGAGCCCTGCTACAATCACACTAGGATACTCAATAGCTAGTATCACCGGAGCGCTTCTGGCTCCCTTCACTGGTATGGCTACCGATAGATTCGGGGCTAAGCCAGTTATCGCCATAGGTGGGGTATTCTTCTTCCTTGGAGCCATAATAACCGGAATGGTATCTCAGGTCTGGCATATATGGATTTCCTATGGACTCTGTTTAGGTGTAGCGCAAGCTTGTTTTAATGTGCCTATACTCACGGCTGCAAGCTACTGGTTCAGAAAAAGGTTGGGGTTTGGAATAGGACTTTTACAGGCTTCCCATGGTTTAGGACCAGCTGTAATGGCAATTACTGTCGGAACGTTACTTGCCACAGTAGAATGGCGTACGGCTTTCTGGTCGATAGGAATTATCGGCGGGACTATCATGTTAGTGCTCATATTTTTGTTCCGCAGTAAACCATCAGACATTGGCCTAAGGCCTTACGGAGCACCAGAGGACGAACCGATACAAGACGATTTCACACCTAGTGTCGCTAGAATCAGGTCTAAAACATATCGCAAGCACATGCAGGGAACAACAGCGTTCTGGAAACTGGTAGCAGTTCATCACTTGGGTTGTGTAGGTCACGCCATAGTTATCATATACGTTATACCAATAGCTGTTGCTGCGGGTCTTGACCTGGTCACCGCTGCTGGAGTGTTGAGCACATTGGCCGGAGTAAGCGTATTAACACGGTTCACTACGCCAGTTATTGCAGATTACGTAGGTTCTAAATGGTCAATGGCAATAATGTTCATGCTGCAGGGATTCCCAGTATTGATGCTGTTCTGGGCACAAGACGTGTGGCAATTCTATCTATTCGCAGTCGTGTTTGGTATTGGATACGGAGGCGAAGGATCGGCTTTCCCGATAATAAATCGCCAATATTTCGGCAGAGGACCCATGGGACGCTCTTTTGGATGGCAGCAATTCGGAGCAGGGTCAGGTATGGCGACTGGAGGTTGGATAGGAGGGGCATTATACGCAGTATTCGGCTCTTATGATCCAGCCATAATACTTTCTGTGATCGCCAGCATAGGCGGAGCGTTGGTTCTAGTATCGATGGAACCCACTAGCAAATTATTAATCCCTAACTGGGAACAATCCTTGCCTCCGGAAGCAAGAACCCCTAACCCAGTTCCTGCTTCAGCTGATGATTAGATCATAGCTTTTAACTAGGGAAAGCCAAATAAACGCACACCCAGGATATAGAAACAAATTTTCTAATTAATAATAGTTAGTTTGACAATCTTTTCAGCCAATTCTTCCTGATCGAGATCTCGACATGTAGATATCAATTCTTGAAATTGCGATTCAGGAATGGGAAGACCTGGGATAATCTCACGAATCCTTCGTGACTCTTCTTCAAAATCCCATATGAACTCACGCCCAGTAGATTGCTTCGTATAGCTCTTCCCATCTTTTGTAAAGATGGTTATCCTCGGGCCAAATAGAGTCATTTCATGGGATGGTATAAGCGTTACCCGATGCATCAAGTCCAAAACTTCGGGTGGATCACCATCTCCATCAGCAACTCCCATCTGTTGACTGCGTAACATCGGAAACCCTCTGTTTACTACTCCATATGCGGAATAATATTTGGTTCCACCCTGGCTGGCTTCTCCATCCTCTCTACGGCTGGGAAAAGCTGGACTTGGATATTGAGTCTCAAGCCAATTTACAACAGCTTCAACACGATCCACATCCTCAAAAGTAATATCATTTTCCTTGCAAATCTGGGCTGTAACATCTACATGAGCGAGGTTATACCCTGCTGTAGAGTACGTTCGGTATAGCGTCTCCAGAAAAGTCCAATCCTGACCTAGACCTTTAGTTATGTTATCCAAACTACTGCGCGTATCACCAACAAAGCTATACGTTAACCTACCAAGGTTATTTCCCGTATACGCATGGTAGAAGCCCGCTTCCCCATCAAGCGTAGTTTCGCCCCCGATTTGTCCCATCACTGCGAGTGAAATCGCCACCATAGCATTTCTAGCGGCCGCGCCTTCCCGCAACGCGCGTCCTCCGCTACGGGGACCTTCGAGATTGCCCGACGAAAGATGTACGCACATCCCAATCACATTATTGATTTGCTCCTCGGTAAGGTTCATTATTTTGGCAGCAGCGATAGCAGCTCCAAATATTCCGAAAACCGGACTTGCATGGAATCCTCTGGACATCACTGTTGGGATATAATCAGCGGCTAAACGCTCCATTACTTCATACCCAGCAGCCACGCCAGTGATAAACTGTTTTCCAGAAGCACTCACTGCCTCGGAGGCCACGAGAGCACCTGGTAGTATGCTTGTCCCAGGATGAGTAAGCATCCGGAAAGTGTCCACCTTACCGCCTGCCATTACCAACTCAGAATTTGCGAATGCTGCCCCACCTTTAGTCACCATCGTTCCATCTACCATTAGAGTAGCGCCAATCTTCACACCCTCCTCTTCGCTCCGAATCAATTCGAGGGCTTGTCGTCCACTCTGAGTCTGGGAACCCAAAAGAACCGATGACATATTGTGCAGGGTGACACCCTTCGCACGATCCACGACTTCATTCGGCAAATCATCATAACTAAGACCAGAAACCCATTTCGCTATTTGACGACTAAGTGACACCATATTATCCCTCTGCTTTCTCAAAAGTATTCTTCTTATTAGTCACAAATCTATTCAATGTAAAGACTATTGAGTTGTTTGAAACTAAACCGCATATTCACCCAGTGATTTTGGATTAATCGGTGTAGCCATATCCTGAACATATGGAAGAACCTTTTCTGCAAATAATCGCAAACTCTTTTCAGCTTTGTCCCTCGGCATCCCACCATAAAATACATGCACAACAACAGTTTCTACACTCATTGAGTCCTGAATAGCTTGGATTCTTTCGATGATCTGGTCAGGAGTACCTATAGGTTGGGTATCCCTCCGTGCCGCAAAACCAGCATCTGCCGCTCCTACATCAGCAGTCTGCCTTTTAAGATACTCTTCATACCCGTTAATACCATCAAAACCCGGATTGTTCCACTCAAAATAATGATGTTGAGCTGCAGTTAGTTGGTTGTAAAAATACTCCCAGCCTTCTTCAGCTTCAGAAGCAGTTTCTGCACAATACATCCAGAGTAACGTTGTCGGTTGATCAGGAGACAAGCCTAATTCATGGCGAATCTTATTGAACCTCTGGACTTGGCTAGTCATATCGTCAAGATTATCGCCTGCCACAAATAACTGTCCCAATCCATTCTGGGCAGCTAGTCTACCAGAAGCTTCAGTGGTAAAGGCAACTTTGATGTTGTTAGTCAGATCACCCTTATGACGTGCCTGAGGCCTAATACTTGTAGGCGGTATATCATAGATATCTCCTTTGAATGAAAACCTCTCCGATCCATCCGCGGCTTTAATTGTGTTAATAACATCGTAAAAGTACTTATGCGATTCCTCAATTGGGTATCCTAAAGACGC
>VFFT01000054.1 GCA_009392775.1 SAR202 cluster bacterium
ACAAACCATCATATCCCGGGCATTGAGTGCCCTTTATACACACTTATGGAATGTGGCTTCTATACTATAACGAGTATGCAGTCGGCCCTTTCCAATCCTTCAAACAAACTCAAGAGCTATGTCAAGGTTAAAAGCTCGCCCGCCGATAAGTCGTGTGGGGCAAAGCAAAATTATTAAAAGTGCCCTGTCCCGACCATGAGTTATTAGGATATAAGTGTTATAAGTTATAATTTGGCGGGTCTTCTCTAAGGAGATGATCCAAAATGAATCAAGAAAACATACAATCCCTAGTCACCTTGACTAAGGATTATTACGACGGTCCTGCAGACCAGATCTATAGGACTATCTGGGGCGACAATATACATCTTGGTATCCCAAGATCAGACGGACGCGCCTACGACCACATTGATGCCATGGAGCACACAAATGAAATCATGGCGCAGTCTATTAGCTTAAACACGACTACCAAGGTCATTGACCTAGGCTGTGGCTATGGATCCAGCGCAAGATATTTAGCAGATAATCATGGTTGCCATGTTACCGGCACTAATATAAGTGAAAAAGAATTGCAACTAGCTACTGATCGTGCCGCAGAAGCAAATCTAACCCCACTGCTGTCTTTTGAATACGGCGACTTCCACGATCTACATTATCCAGATGGATCATTCGACGTGGTATGGAGCCAGGAAGCATTCCTCCACGGAATAGACAAAAACAAGATATTGTCGGAATGTTACAGAGTTCTCTCTCCAGGCGGCACATTAGCCTTCACCGACATACTTGTCAGGAAATCCACTCCCGAATCAGATCGAGTTAAGATATACGACCGAGTCAAATCTCCAGACATGTGGGATGTTGAAGATTACCAGGCATCCCTCTCACAACTTAACTTTTCGATTGCAGACATCAAGGACTGGTCCCAATATGTGGCAAGTTCATACGGGTGGGTCAGAGACCGCCTCCAGGAAAATCGCACTGACTTGTTGTCCAGAGTTGAAGCAGAGACCATAGATAACACCATTGACGCCCTTTCATTCTGGGTAGAATCGGCAAATGCTGGAAAAATAGGGTGGACTTTCATAATAGCTAAGAAACCTGATCATGTGGATTCGTAGCTTTACTTATCAGTCAGCATATCAGCCTATCAGTGAGACAACACACCAAAATAATAAGTCAAAAGAATCTAGGAGAAACACATGAATACCCGACAGTTAAACGAACTTTCGAACCGGTTTAAAGAAGAATATTCGACAACTTTTGTCGATAGGTGGGACGAGCTAATCAACTGGGAGAGAAGACACGCAAATGAAGGTGGCTTCTTCGAGAGAGTTCTGACAGAAGTCGGGGCCAAGACCGTTCTAGACATTGCATGCGGCACCGGATTTCACACCGTCACACTGAGCATGGCAGGATTTGAAGTAACAGGGGCAGACGGGTCTGCCAACATGGTATTAAAATCCAAACAAAACGCGGAACGTATTGGATTAGATAACGTGAGATTTGTTGAAGCGGAATGGACTAACCTTACAAAAGCTTTTCCTACTGAGAAATTTGATGCCATAGTATGTCTAGGAAATGCATTCACACACTTGTTCGACGAGACAGACAGAATTACAGCCCTCAAGGAAATCTACTCGGTATTAAACGAAGGCGGAGTAGCCATAATAGATCAAAGAAATTACGACCGCATCCTAGATAAAGGATTCAGCAGTAAACATAGATACTATTACACCGGAGAGAACGTTGAAGTTACCCCTGAATATATAACCGACGAAGCCATCAAATTCCTTTATAAATACGAAGACGGCTCAGTACATCACCTCACTTTGTGTCCTATTAGACAGGATTATCTGACTGGGCTGTTTGAGGATACAGGATTTACTTCAGTTGATAGGTATGGAGACTTCGAATCTGAATACGAGATGTACGATCCGGATTTTATAGTCCAAGTAGCAAAAAAATAGCTGTAACACCTTTAAAGAGACTAAAAAAGAAAAACATCATCTGGTATACCAGATGATGTTTTTCTTTTTTAGTTTTAGGGTAGAATAAATAGACTGGTATATAAATTGGAGAAGAAACGTAATGGTATACACTGGTAAAAGCATATTGGTATTCACAGTAATCTTAGCCACAATAACAGCTACAATTGCATGCGGCTCCCCACCGACAGACCAGGATAATACTGCAAAAAGAACAGACCCCACTACTACTGTGATTCCCACCGCCACACCTATGCCAGCGACTCCTACATCAATACCGGCTACGCCCACACCAGAACCCACACATACTCCTACTCCTATAACAATAGTGGTTGATCCAACCGCCACTATCCAACCAGAAGTAGTACAACCAACTGCTACACCAATCCCCACCGAATCTGTTGCTAGTGATGATCCTCCAGAAGAATCATCAATCAGTTCACCGTTAACAGGAGCCACAGCAGAAGCTATAGCTCCCCTTCAGGACAACCTGGTATATCTCATATATTTTGATAGCCGAACCAAATCGTGGTCAGTCTACGATAATGTAGGGACATTCACGATGGAGGATCTTACTCCAATACTAATGGGACAAATGCCAGATTCCGTCAGTCCCATTACAACAATAGGATCCAATCAACCCGCATACGTAAAGATAAACGCGGACGCGTCATTTATGGGGAGAGATTTAACAGCAGGGTACAACCTGATTGTATGGAAACCATAACTGAACTCTAAGAATTGACTTAGATCTAATGTATACGGTTTAACTTTGCTCGTATAAGTGGCATGAAACTAAATGATTTTCCACTGGCGTTTTATACACAGGAATATCCGTAGAACAGTGGTCTAAGACAAATGGGCACCTCGGATGAAAAGTACACCCACTAGGAGGATCAATAGGAGACGGAACCTCTCCCGTTAATACAATCTCTTCCCGCTGCTGTCTAGGATGCGATGGTAGTGACGCAGATATAAGCGCCTTGGTATATGGATGGAGTGGATTAGTAAATAACTCGATGGGATCCGCTTCTTCCACTATCTTTCCTAAATACATGACTCCAACACGATGGCTCATATATCTAACCGTAGCAAGGTTATGGGCTATCAATAGATAACTCAGTTGATAAGTTTCTTGTAAATCTTTTAACAAATTTAATATCTGTGCTCTTATGGATACATCAAGTGCCGAAACCGGCTCATCCAATACTATAAGCTTCGGCTGTGTAGATAAGGCGCGAGCGATCGCTATACGCTGGCGTTGCCCACCGCTAAATTCATGCGGATATCTATAAGCATGAAATGGATGGAGCCCCACAACTTGGAGAAGCTCATCTACTCGATCTTTAATTTCGTTCTTAGTCGCACTCTTCTGATGCGTAATAATTGGTTCTGATATTATGGAATCTACTCTCATCCTGGGGTTGAGTGAACTCCAAGGATCTTGGAATACTGCTTGCACGGAAGACCTAAAATTTTGTCTATCTGAATTACTGAAGGAGGTCATTGGATTACCCTGATAGGAAATACTACCATCAGTAGGCGGTTCTGCCATTAATACCATTCGAGAAGTAGTAGTCTTTCCACAACCTGACTCACCAACTAGACTGTAGGTCTCACCTTCATTCATAGAGAAACTTATACCGTCGACAGCTTTCACCATACCATGAACTCTCCTAAGCATTCCCCCAGAGCTCACTGGATAATGTTTTTTTATGCCATCAAGTCTAACGAGTTCAGATACATTACTAACTGCCATCATGCCTCCAGCAACGAGCGGTGTGACCCTGTTCAATATCATAGTGACCTGGATACACCGAACATTTTTCAAATGCAACTGGACACCTAGGCGCAAAAGCACATCCATCCGGCAAATCATCCAATGACGGAGGCTGACCCTCGATAGATGGCAAAGTTTCGACGTCTATATCAAGATCGGGCACAGACCTCAAAAGAGCCTCGGTGTATGGGTGTGCCGGATTATCAAATAGCTGCTCAACTTCAGCATATTCAACAATTTTTCCGGCGTACATTACAGCAACCCGATCACACATTCTAGCTACTATGCCAAAATCATGAGTGATGAATATTATTGCTGCCCCAGTTTGCTCCTGAATATCTTTCAGCAATCTGAGATATTGAAGTTGGATGGTTGCGTCTAGAGAAGTAGTAGGCTCATCCGCAATCAGTATATTAGGCGACCGGGCGATTGATATCGCCCCTACGACACGCTGCCTCATTCCGCCACTCATCTGATGAGGAAAGGCGTCTAGTCTTGTTTCAGGAGCAGGTATCCGAACTTTACTTAGTAGATCAGCAGCCCTATCCCTTAAAGATTGCTTGGATTCCGAATACTCGAGCCGAAGAGATTCGAGGACCTGGTTCCCGACACTGAACACTGGGTTGAGCGATGTCAGTGGATCCTGCATTACCATACATATTCCACTCCCTCTGATATCCCTCATATCTTCTTCTGATTTCTGTATCAGGTCTTCTCCCTGATAGATTATAGATCCACTGACGATCTGGCCTGATGGTTTAGGGACCATTCCCAATATCGACCAGGCCGTCATGCTCTTACCCGAACCTGATTCTCCCACGATCCCCAGTGTTTCCCCTTTTCGGAGATCAAAGCTTATTCCATCAACAGCTTTAACAACACCGCTTCTAGTAAAGAAATGTGTCCTCAAATCATTGACGCTTAATATGACTTCATTTTCCATCTCATTGTCCTTCGGAATATACCTATCTATCGAGACCGGCGTAATTTAGGATCTAGATAATCACGTAGCCAGTCACCAAAGAAATTACAGGCCATAACAACGATGGTAATCATTATTCCAGGCAACAATGCTAACCACCAAACCGTCAATAGCTGAGCCCTTCCTTCAGCCACCATAATTCCCCACGCTGGCTCACCAGGTTTCATACCTAATCCCAAGAAACTAAGTGAAGCTTCTAGCAGGATAACTTGACCAATTGTAAGACTAATCATAACCATGAGTGTATTAATCACATTAGGGAACAAGTGGCGTAGCATGATAGTGGTAGGTGACACCCCTAATATTTTTGCCAGCAACACAAAATCACGTTCTTTAGTCCCCAGAACTTCTCCCCTTATCATTCGAGCAAACCGTGCCCATGTAGTTGCCGTTACGGCAAAAACAACACCCCAGACGCCAGTACCGATCAACGTTACTATTAGCATGGCCACGAGTATCGATGGAAAACCCAGCGTAGCATCAGTTATTCTCATCAAAATCGCGTCCAACCATCTACCCGAATAGCCCGCGACTAACCCGATCGCAGTTCCGACTAAAACGGCGATAGCCATGGCAGGAACCGTGACTTGAAGTAAAGTACGGGCTCCAAACACTAAGCGGCTAAATATATCCTTACCGAGTATGTCTGTCCCGAGAATGTACTGTCCATTTGTAAAAGGAGGAATGACTCTTGCTTTAAGATTGCTGGCTTCAGGGTCAAAAGGAGCTATTAATTCTGAGAATATACCTAGGATTAGAACCAATATTATTATAGCCATGGGCACCCACGGCAGGCGTGCTTCCTTAATACGCTGCCGCCAACTAGCGGTACTTGTCATTTGTAATACATTTGTATCTGTAACTGCCACGTTATACCCCTCTTATCTGATACGTACCCGTGGGTCAACGTACCCGTAGAGTATGTCTATAATTACTGAAGTTATTATGTAGAAAAATCCAGACAATAAAATAGCACCTTCAGTCATAGGAAAATCTCTATTCCTCACACCTTCCAGTAAGAGTAATCCTACTCCTGGCCAAGCAAATACCACTTCGACCACCACTGAACCGTTAAGTAGTCCTGCAAGAGTAATGCCACCAAAGGTAAGGACTGGTATGAGAGCATTACGAGCAGCATGTTTCCAAATTACAGACCTGTGGGATAGTCCCTTTACTTGGGCAAATTTAACAAAGTCACTATCCAATATTTCCAACATGGCAGACCGAGTAAGTCTCATTACTGCTGCTATAACAGTAATAGCTAGTACGAAGGCAGGGAGCATCAAATGATGAATCATATCCGGTATCTGATGCCATTCAGGCCACCAGCCCTCGATATCACCTCGTCCATGCGTAGGCAGCCAAGTCAACTGTGCTCCCAAAATCATAATTAGCATAATCGCCACCCAGAACTGAGGAGCTGCTAACCCAAACACAGCAAATGCTTGACCGATTTTATCAAATATGGAATCTCGTTTTACGGCAGCCAGAATACCTAACGGTATTCCAAGGGCGAAGGCCATTATCATTCCAGTTAAGGCCAGATGAACCGTAGCCGGAAGCCTATCTAAAATGAGATCCTTCACAGGCACACTGTAAATAAATGACTTACCAAATTCGGCTCGAAGAGCTCCCTGCAGAAAGTCGAGATATTGAATTATAAATGGCCTGTCTAACCCCATTGCCTCACGCTGGGCCTGATAAACTTCTTCATCATGGGCTTCAGTGACAGGTATGAGAAACCTTGCAGGATCTCCGGTAAGATGGATACTACCGAACACTACAAAACTTAACGCGATCAGCGTAACTAGTCCCTCACCTAACCGTCTAAGTATGTATAACGACATAGTCTTTCCTAACCGTTGTACGAATTAGCCGAGAGGGAAGATGCCAGGCATCTTCCCCCTATTTAAAGCTACAACCTTTCAGGTTATCTCTGAACTTACTTCAGTTCTATAGTCCATGGAGCTGTGAAATACGGCACCAGGGTCCATGGTTCATAGCTTGCTACACGAGGTCCTATCCCCCACGGGACGTTTGAGAAGAACGGGCCCCACATTAGAGACTCATCCCTCAAATACTTGTAAGCGGTTTGGAAACTCGCTTCCCTGGTACTGGAGGCATCATCTAGGGCCTTGCTAGCTTCACCACAAATGGTCTTCCAAGGCTCAAATGCAGGATCCTTGACAGCACGCCATGCGGTTCCAACGTTACAGAATCCGCCACGGGTTATGCTTGTACCATCGTAACGAGCTTCATTATCCCTAATTAGAACGTCACCAGGAATCTCGCGGTTGTTCCAGACGTCCTTGATAGCTCCCTGATCACCAATATTAACTTCGATGCTCATACCCGGAAGGTTAGCTTCCCAGTCTTTTGCTACCAGTTCAGCAACCTGTGGAAGCATCGGGAACGAACCCGCTTCCCATGTATGAATCTTTATAGATACAGGGTTATCTGCTCCCAGTCCAGCAGCTTTCCATAGTTCTGCAGCTTTAGCGGGGTCGTATGGATAGTAATCCAACTCAGGAGTGTATCCAAGAGCATTTTCGGTAGCCCAAGCCCAACCTTTCAAGCTTGCGCCTCTACCGTATAGCTCTTCCCCAATGGTTTTAAAGTCCGCAGCATACTGTACAGCGTGACGGGCTTTCTTATCATAGCACCACATGTCTTCTTCCCAGCAGTCGACCATAACAAACCAACTATGAGCTGACTCATCTTGCCAGACTACATTAGCCCCATCGATCTTCTCTAGCTGATCAACTATCTGGATATTACCTTCTACTACGTCAGCCTCACCAGATTGTAGAGCTGCGACACGAGTAGCCGCCTCAAGCACTATACGTAGGTCCAGTGATTCGAACTTGGCTCGACGATCGTCAGCAAACCCGTTTCCAGGATGATGATAATAGTCATCGTATCGTTCAACTTGATACTCGACGCCAGCCTGATGTTTAACATATTTGAAAGGACCAGCGCCAATGGGATTCTTTTCGTACTCAGCGAAACAGGAACTCATCTGAGGCGCCATATAAGCCTTGGACATTACCAAAGCTTTGGTGTCCTGGTTACTCTGAGAAAAGTTAAATGGGAAGTTGGGAGATGGTCGATTCTGGGTATACGTAAATTCATTATCTCCTGTCTTCTCTAGGCTATCAGTGTACTTAACATACGCTGCTTCCTTTGGATCGGCACACTGGTTATTTCCGATAGCGTCAGAATTTACATTCTCTCCACCATCTCTTTCTAAGCTCAATGTCCATATTACGTCATCTACCGTAAGGTCACTACCATCGTGGAACTTAATCCCATCCTGTATAGTAACAGTCCATGCGGTAGCGTCTTCTGACATCTTCCACTCTTTAGCTACGCCAGGTATCAGATCCCCTCTGCCCCTTGTAGCAAAGATATCTTCATGAACCAAGCGACTATATTTCAAGTCCGGCCCACCATTTGACAGTGTGAACCAGTTTTTATCTTGAACGTCAGTTACCAAAACAGTAATTTTCTCGCCGGCACCTATAGCGTCACCAGATTCAGCTGCCTTGGGCGATGCTGATCCAGACGAGTCTTTTGGCTGTGCCGAAGAGCCACATGCCACAGCAACTACCAGCAAACTGATAACTGCTATGGACAAGAGCAATCTCATTGACGTTGTGGTACAAAGTTTCATTTGTTTACCTCCCTACTAATTACAAGCGGTCTAATCTGCTCTAGCATCATCTGATCGACCCTAGACCCTGAGACGTTCCTTCTCGTTATCACCCAGGCATCCAGACAACACACAAACTTGGATACTAAGTATTACATAGGCGCATACTTGTAAAGTGACGAGACTATACAAATAATTACGACGATTGTCAACGAATATTACATCATATTTTGCAATACAATCCCATCGCATTAATTAATATTACAGTTGCACAATTAACACATGTATCCATTTCGCACTATACTAACCTAATAATTACTATTACGATACACAGGGTTACGATAATCGCAATCTTGAATACTTAGTATCGTAATACAAAAATGCAATTGGAAAGATATTGTTAAAATATCTAGTTAATTAGAATATAATAGACATCAACCTAACACGCATAATTGGATTATAGAATGCGGATACCTTATATTATTGTTGGCTGTGCCTCTTCCATAATTACCGCCTCGTATATCATGTACGCCATATGGGCTCGATATCACAGAATAGCTGTCCTAAACGACACAGAGGATATACAGGGGAATTTTCTAGTAGGTCTCACTATATGTGCAGGTTTAATTGCCATACCAGTAGGATTTGGCCTGGGCATAGGAATATACTCAATTGTTTACCGTTTGTGGGAAACGTTAAGATACAGAATACTACCCGGACGCCCTCACACTGGCAAAGATAATACGTCGTGGATATCACCATTCGTCGAGGACAAGTCTAAGAAAGACTAAGTATCACCAACCATCTACCCATTCAGACGCGGCCTTCCTGCACACAAAATCGCAATAGCCGATAACAATGCCAACAAAGCGAAACCTTGAAAAGCCCAACCATAACTGCCAGTTACGTCGTAAACAGCACCTGATAGCACCGGCCCAGCGGCCTGACCAATAGCTACACAAGGTTCAGTAACACCTCTAATGACACCAAGAGATTGCCTACCGTAATAATGCGCATACACCACCGGCGGAATCACTAATATCCCACCAACAGAAATGCCAAATAATGCTGAAACCCCTAGAGCCCCTAAAGGACCTGATATTAACGGAAACACTCCGACAGATCCTGCCATTATCAGAGCGACTGAACAGAATATCCAACGCTGAGAAAACCGATCTATAAGCCATCCCCACAATACACTGCTAAGCCCGGCCGTAACACCACTTACGCTTACAGCCAGAGCAGCCCAGGAAGCTGATATATCTTTATCTATAAAATAGGCTACTTGATGAACGTTGGTACCTGATTGAATTAAGAACATCAAACCCGTTGTGACGGCACATATCCAGAGCGCCTTGGTCCCCATAGCCTGCTTTAATGTAAAGTCACCATCAGCTGAGAACACGGTTTTCGACGTATCACTTTCTACAGTACTACCACTAGGGTCAGGATGCAGTCCAACATGTTCAGGCGTTTGTACAATACATAACAGCACAGGCAATAATGCCACAGCCCATACTCCAATCCCTAGTAAAATCCACGTTGATCTCCATCCAACGCCTTGTATAGTTAACGCCGCCAGATAAGGTATAAGGGCCATTCCTGCAGACTGACACAGGAATAGGACCCCCATGGCTCTACCTCGGACTGTTACGAACCACCTTGAAACTACAACTGATGCCGCGATAGGTATCGGGCCAATGAATAAGAACCGACCAAGTCCATAGAACAAATAGAAAGACTGGATATTAGTTATAATCCCCAGACAAAAAGTGCTAATTCCCAGTGTCAATACTCCAATGACCAAAACCCATTTGGACCCAATGTGGTCAACCGCCCAACCAGATATAGGTGAACCCAAGATCGATATTATTCCACCCACACTAGATCCACCCGCTATCAGAGTTCTACTCCACCCTAGGTCTCTGGACATAGGGTAAAGGAATACTGATAACGTAAGACTGCCACTCGCATTCCGAGCAAACATCGCACAGCCAGAAGCGAATACAATCACCCAACCATAATAAAAACGAGATTTAGCTATGAGAAAAGATCTGATCAAAAACACAAACTACCAGTCGCACAACAGAAAATCAGAGGCGGAATTTAAATCTCTTTGATTAATACAAATGACAAGCTACTTCATGACCCGGACTAACATATTGCGGAATTGGTATCTCTTCTGCACAACGATCCATTGCGAAAGGACATCGAGGATGAAACCTGCAACCTTTCGGAGGATTAATAGGAGAAGGCACTTCTCCTGTTAATATTATTTCTTCCTGTATCAAGTCCGGATGAGATGGCAAAGCAGCTGAGAACAACGCCTTCGTGTAAGGATGCAACGGATTTTGATACAACTCTTCTGTATCAGAATATTCTACTATTTGACCTAGATACATGACAGCTGTTTGATGTGCCATGTACCGCACCGTAGCGAGGTTGTGGGCAATCAAGAGATAACTCACATTATATTCTTCCTGCAGATCCTTGATCAGATTCATGACCTGAGCTCTTATAGAGACATCAAGGGCAGAAACAGGTTCGTCTAAGACTATTAATTTAGGATACGATGAAAGAGCACTAGCTACGGCTATCCGTTGCCTTTGACCACCACTAAACTCGTGCGGGTAATTATCGGCTTGTTCGGGGTGCAGCCCAACTTGAGCCATGACCTCTGCTATACGATCATTCTTCTCAGTTTCAGATACTTTCCTATTTACTATCAGAGGTTCTGAGACTATATCTTTAACCCTCATTCTTGGGCTTAACGACGACCATGGATCTTGAAACACTGCCTGAACTTCGGTTCTATAATTCTTGAGATCTTGACCTTTGAAACCATATATATCTTGACCATTTAGCAGGACTTGTCCTTCAGTAGGTTGCTCTAACCTCAGTATCAACTTGCTAGTGGTAGTCTTCCCACAACCAGATTCACCGACTAAACCGAGCGTTTCGCCCTGTTTGATAGTGAAGCTTACACCATCGACGGCCTGCACATGCCCTACTGTCTTCATAAGTATTAAGCCTTCATTCACCGGAAAATGTTTTTTTAAACCTTTTACTTCCAGTAGCGGTGCATTCTCTACCATGAAGAATCTAACCTCCAACAATTAGCCGTATGACCCTCTGATATGTTAAAAGGATCAGGGTAGTCAGTAGTACACATTTCCTTAGCATGCGGACATCTATCGGCAAACCGACATCCATCCGGCAAATTAGAGAGCAACGGAGGCTGTCCCTCGATAGAATATAATCTCTCTACTTTTTCTTCCAATTTCGGAACAGATTGGATCAACGCTTCAGTATATGGATGCGATGGATTATTAAATATATCTCGGACTGAACCCTCTTCGACTATGCGACCAGCATACATGACAGCCACTCGATCGCACATACGTGCCACAACCCCGAAATCATGTGTAATAAATATTATTGCAAGGCCCGTTTCGGCCTGAATATCCTTGAGCAGTCTCAAATATTGTAATTGTATGGTTACATCTAAAGCAGTTGTAGGCTCATCAGCAATAATCACAGAAGGCTCACATGACATAGCTATCGCTCCCACAACACGTTGCTTCATTCCTCCACTCATCTGATGGGGGAAATCTTCTAACCTCCTATCTGGAGCTGCTACATTGACCTTTCTCAATGCGTCAACGGCACGCGACGCGAGTCCTTTACGATCATCTTTTCTCGCTATAGATAGCGATTCTCCCAGTTGGTTTCCGATATTAAACACTGGATTCAAAGAAGTTTGCGGGTCTTGAAGTATCATGGAGATTTGCCGGCCACGGACCTCTCTCATTTCGTCTTCAGTTTTCCGAACTAAATCAGATCCGTTTAGCCTTATCTCTCCAGTAACTATCTTGCCCGCAGGCCTAGGTACCAATCGCAACAATGACAAAGCAGTCATAGTTTTGCCACATCCCGATTCCCCAACAATTCCCAACGTTTCGCCTTTTCTTAAGTTAAAACTTATACCATCCACAGCTTTTACAATCGACGTACGTGTATAGATGTAAGTTCTAAGATCTTCTACTTCAAGGACTATACTACTATTCGACAAGCTCATATCTACAAATTCCTAAGTTTTGGATCCAACTTATCCCTCAACCAATCACCCATTAAGTTCATCGACATCACAGCTAACAATATAGCTAACCCAGGAAAGAAAGCCACCCACCAGCTGGACACGATTAATTCCCTCCCATCAGCTACCATTAGCCCCCAAGCAGGAGTAGGCCTTGGCAATCCAGCGCCTAAGAAGCTTAGGCTTGCTTCCAGCAAAATCACCTGGCCTACTTCTAGTGTTGCTAATACAATTACAGTGTTCACCACATTTGGGAATACATGGCGAGTTATTATCCTTAAATTCGACGCTCCGGCTACTCGGGCGCGGTTGATAAAATCTTGAGATTTTATACTGAGTGTTTCACCTCTAACCAACCTAGCATACCGCGACCAGAACACAAGTACGATTACAATTATTACAGTCCTAAAACTAGGCCCTAGAGCCACTGCTAGAACCAGCGCCAATAATATACCTGGTATCGCTAACGCTATATCCACAAGTCTCATTATCAAATGATCTATATTGCCACCAAAATATCCGGCTATCAGACCTAAAGTCGTCCCAATGAAGCCTGCTATAGCTATTGATACAGCCGCGACTGTTAAGGAAACTCTCGCACCATAGATTATTCGACTGAGGATATCTCTCCCTTGCTTATCAGTTCCAAGGATGTGAGACCAAGTTCCCGCTTTTGAAAGCACCACTCCATTAACAGTCTCACCACTTACTCCCACCGGAGGTTGAAGTCTTTCACTCAGTTTCCCTACCGTTGGATGATGTGGTGCCACTACATTAGCGAATATTGCGGGTATAACTAA
>VFFT01000055.1 GCA_009392775.1 SAR202 cluster bacterium
CTATAGATAAAGGACCCATTTTGTGCTCGCCGGCGTAGTCAAACCCCAAATGAAGTGATAAGCCTTTTGTTGGAGCTTTGAATATGAGTTGGGTTAATCCGGATTCATTAATCTTGGCCTTTAGATCGTCTGGCAAACCAAGGTCCTCTAACCAGTTTGGGATGGTGACTTCTACTATGTCGGGAGTATTGTTGTATTCAGATTTAGGCAGGTCAAATGTCAACTGTCTCCACATGTATGGAAGCTGAAGATATCTCACCCCAAATAGCAATTGCCGGGCGTGAAATGATCTACTCGGAGCATCTGCAACCTGACGGTCAGTTTGAATAATAGTATCGGCGTCTTTGAAATGGGAACGCATAGCCGAACTTATGTATTCAAATACTTCGGAAAATAATTCCTGATTTTCAGAACTGAATGCTATTCCGTCTCGGTTAGCTTCGAATCCGTCTACAAAGTACTGAGTTAGATCAGGTCGACGAACTACTCCAAGTTGGCTAAAGAAATCGAGCCCACCATTATCTAGCCGTACTACGGCTTCAGGCCAGACTCTTGTGGCCGCTTTTCCTACTGCATTTGCCTCTTCTGCGATCTTCTCTAGTTCAGCGACTTCTTCAAGAATCTTCGCTTGTTGTTCTTGTGGAAGATCGTCCAAAATGGGCATTCTGGTTGTTAACCAATCGTCAGAAGGATTATATACTTCACTCTGTTGTGATTGCCCTTGATGTGCTAGAGCCACCAGTTCGTCTAACGCACTTCGAAACTTAGGATTTACTGGTGGGCCTGACAGTCGAGATGTTGATTGGGATGTATGGCTTTTGTCAGTCAAAGGAACCTCTTATTATGATGGCGATTATTGCGAAATAATGCGGGGGTTTAGCCGTGATATGGCGCCGACTATGCTACATGGTTCAGTGTTTAGTGTCAAAGTCTTAAAATGATCTTGATGAAGCATTATTCGTGAGGAGAGAGGCGACGATATCAACAAAACTTGTCACGTATTGTATGGGTTTTGTTGCTAATTGACATAATATGCTGATGAATCCGACGAGAATCAGCAGTATTAATCAATAAGGATATATTTTTATTGGCTAGCTATATGTGGATATAATGACTTATGGTCTGTGTACTTTATATCTCCTAACACTGACAAAGGAACTTCTGTAATTCGTATGCGTAAACTCTTAGAATTATTACCACGGGACGTTTTAGCGATACATAATACTCACAATGATGGTTCGATTGCTTTAGTTCGGGACAATCGTGACTATGAGAAGTAGCCCTAACGCGCTCAGATATGTATTAGGATTGATAGTAGCCAGTGCGGAAGAGCATGGTGTTGTCTATGCGTTTGACTATTTTGTAATCCCAGTTCTGAAATCTATGAAGACGATAAACTAGAATATGAAACCGAGAGACTTACGAGATATTCTTAGCGCTTTTAATGCTGGCAGAATGACGAGCGATGATGTGATTCGAGAAATTGAATCAAGTCTTTATGAGGATATTGGATTTGCGAAAGTGGACCATCACAGGCCGATTCGGACCGGATATCCAGAGGTTATATTTGGACCCGGCAAGACTTCAGAACAAGTTGTTGGAATAGTAGAATCGATGCTTGATAGGAGTCATCCTGTATTAGTTACAAAGACGACTTTTGAGACGTTTAAATGCGTACAAGAAGTTTCTGGAGATGCTGAGTTTAATGAGCTAGCAGGTGCAATTATCATACGGTCCGAGTTAGAAACTATATCCAGATCTGGTATCAGCGTCGTTTCGGCTGGAACTGCAGACTTGAATATAGCAGAAGAAGCAGCGATCACGGCCGAAGTAATGGGTAATGAGGTAGTCCGGATTAACGATGTTGGAGTTGCGGGTATTCATAGGCTCTTTGATGCTCTCCCCATATTAAGAGACTCAAATGTCATTATTGTTGTAGCTGGTATGGAAGCTGCTATTGCGAGTGTGCTTGCTGGCTTAGTGTCCATGCCTATCGTGGCCGTACCGACTAGTGTAGGCTATGGATCTAACTTTGAGGGATTGTCGGCGTTGTTAGGAATGCTTAACAGCTGTGCCCCTGGTGTTGCTACCGTGAATATTGACAATGGATTCGGCGCAGGGTACCTCGCAGCTCAAATCAACCAGGGCCTGACTGTGAAAAGTGAATAAATTTAAATTAGCTCTAATTGTTTCCGTATCAGTACTAGTATTCATAGGCTTGTTAGCGTACGGAGACTTTAGAGAAATGGGTCGCATTGTATCGAATTACCCGAAGCATTATTTCTTACTCGCATTGATTCTCGCTTTAGTAAATTATGGAGTGAGATTTATTAGGTGGGCGTACTACCTACGAATTCTTCATGTTGATATCACGTTCCGAGCAAGTATGTTGATATTCTTTAGTGGGTTAGCTCTCTCTGTGACACCAGGTAAGGTGGGCGAATTTTTCAAATGTTACTTCTTAAAGCAAAAGTCTGATATGCCGGTAGCTCACTCGGCGGCGGTGGTAATTATGGAGAGATTGACCGATCTGGTATCAGTCTTGATGGTCGGTCTAACCGGATTGGGAATTATCCCTATTGAGGTTCTCGGTGTTTGTTGTCTGTTGGCTGGTAGTTTAGTGGGTTTTGTAATTTTATTTAAGTCCTCACTAGGTAATTTATTGTATAGGGTCCCATTAGTTTTAAAATGGAAACTACAAATAGATGCATCTAGGTCTGCATTTCGTGTTTTATTGCAAGTCAGAGCATTAATAACTGCTACACTTTTAGGTGTTGTAGCGTGGGCTAGCGAGGGTATTGCTTTATACCTAATCTTAAAAGGGTTAGGTGTTGAGGATGGTTTGTGGTTGTCAGTACCTGTATACGCCTGGTCCACCATTGTTGGTGGCTTGTCAGCGATACCAGGAGGTCTAGTAGGTACTGAAGTAAGTATGCTTGCGTTTTTGGTGAATATAGGATTAGCGAAAGGCGAAGCTGCGTCAGCAGTTTTGCTAATACGATTAGCTACATTGTGGTTTGCAGTCCTACTAGGATTGATGGCCATGGGGATTTTATATAGTGGAGATAATCATGTATTCAAACGATTACGTCGTATGTGATTTATGCAGGAGTACGCCTCACTTAAGTTGTTTTCTGCATGCTTTCCATGCCTAAATACTCTGACATGTGGATTATAATTAAATTTAGGAAAATAGTAATATTGGGTTAATATTAATTCTATACGGTCAATGAATACTTTTTACGCTTATATTAGTTGTCTTCGGCCTCGACAGTGGATTAAAAATTTCTTAATCTTCGTTCCATTTTTATTCACTATTTCTGATGTCTGGTCTCCAGGTGACTTTAATATCGTCACTGATATGTTGGTCAAATTGGGACTGGCTTTTATCGCGTTCTGTTTGACGGTTAGTTCCGTATATATCTTGAATGATTTGAAGGATAAGAAAAATGATGCTAAGCATCCATACAAGAAATATAGACCGGTAGCTTCTGGCCAGGTCAGTGCAAGTATGGGAGTCGGGCTCATGCTAGCTTTGTGTCTGATCGGAATATCGTTGATGTGGTATATCGACGTACTATTAGGCGGGATGGGAATACTCTACATATGTTTGAACCTACTGTATTCGTTTGGTGCGAAGAACATTGTACTGTTGGATGCTTTCTTGGTCGCTAGTGGTTATATAGTACGGACTGCTGCGGGAGCGGTACTTATTGGAGTGATGCCTTCCCCTTGGTTGTATATAGTAACCGCGTGTGCAGCGTTATTTATAGTATTTGGAAGAAGGTACGCTGAGTTAAGGCTATATGGAGATACAGAAGGTTCTTATAGAGGAGTTTTAAAGCAGTATTCTGGACCCTTAATATCACAACTGGTTAATATTACGGCTGCAGCTTCTTTGCTAAGTTATACCCTCTATACGATAGAAGCAGATAATCTTCCGTCTGACCATTCGATGCTTGTGACGGTACCGATGGTAGCTTTCGGTTTGTTTAGGTATTTATATCTGCTTAATAATTCTGATGTGTCTGAGTCCCCAGAGCGCCTGATATTTCAAGATGTGCCGTTATTATCAACGTGCGCTGTTTGGCTGGTAACCGCTATATTGGTGTTGTGGATTAACGGTGTCTGAGATAGTGAATAGGAGTTGTTCTTATGGCGTTTGGTAATCGCAATAGTTCCGGCAGTGCGAATACTGTATCCGTGGTTAAGACTAGCCCGAACACAGTACTAGATGACGTAAAAACGTCTATGGAATTAGCAGGTGTCACTCAATGCCTAAACAGGGAGATTGAGACGTTATTAAAGATCAATATCTCTTGGCAACACTGGTATCCAGCTTGTTCTACTTCTCCTTGGCAGTTGGAGGGTGTGATAAATGCTTTACGGAGCTTGGGTTATAAGAATTTAGTGGGTGCCCACAATGGAACTGTCGTAGTCGATTCTTATGAAGGTGAGCTCAATAATAAACATAAGGCCGTTCAGGACAAGTGTGATCTTCCTGTAGTTCATTTAGATACTCCTCCAAATCTTTGGGTTGATTACAAACCAAAAGCCGACATGTTGGTTCTGGATTCTATATTTCCTGAAGGCATACAAATACCCCAGACGTTTGAGGGTAAGAATATAATTCATCTGCCGACTATGAAAACCCATGTTTTTACTACCATGACTGGAGCAATGAAAAACGCTTTTGGGGGACTACTGCACCGGAAGCGTCATTGGACTCATTCAGTTATACATGAGACTCTCGTGGATTTGTTGGCCATTCAGCAGGAAATCCACCCCGGAATATTTGCTGTTATGGATGGAACCTTCGCAGGAGACGGACCTGGACCTAGAGCTATGAGGTGGCATGTCAAAGACACGCTTGTTTCCAGTTCTGATCAAGTAGCCATTGATGCTGTTTCTGCGTATATGATGGGATTTGATCCGATGAGTATAGAGTTTATTCGTCTTGCTCATGAACGTGGGTTGGGATGTGCCGATATAAAGGCGCTGAATATAGTTGGTGAGGACATAGAGAAAGTAAATTGGCATTTCAGTAGAGCTGAAAACACATTTGCCAGCAAAGGCCAAAAGCTTATTTACTGGGGCCCGCTGAAATTCTTGGAAAATGCGCTTCTGAGAAGTCCCATTGTAGGATGGGCTTTTTTAGCCTCTAATCTATACCATAATGGATATTGGCTAAATACCTATGGAAAGCGAAGAATAAAATCTGCATTGAAAACTGATTGGGGTAAATTATTCCAGTCGTATTAACCAAATATCGTGAGGTTGTAGGGATTGACTGTTAAAAGCATAAGCGCGGTGACATTGGCGGTTAGTGACATGGGGAAATCGGTCGCGTTTTATAGTGATCAGATAGGTATGGAGCTATTATACGGGGGGCTGCACAGTGAGTTTTCGAGTTTTGGAATCGGCGGCAGCTATTTAAATCTTATTTTAACTAAGGACTCGCAGATAGAATGGTGGGGTAGATTGATATTCTATGTTGATGATGTGGATGCGTTGCATAGCCGACTGATTTCTAAGGGTGTAGCTACTCTAACGAGTCCTGAGGATGCATCGTGGAACGAGCGGTATTTCCATGTGTGCGATCCCGATGGTCATGAACTAAGTTTCGCTCGTCCCTTATGAACATGTGAGACTAAGCTTTATTTTGTTGATTTATTCTTTCTGCCCATGGTTTTAATACAGCGTATAACATATCGTTGATTGGAGTTTCAATATTTAGACGTTTCCCCATTTTTATGACTGTCCCTGTCAGTCCTTCAAGCTCTACGGAACGATTTTCAGCGAAGTCTTTAGCCATAGAAGATTTTCCTGAATATGGGAAATTATCTAGTGCGGAAATGGCCCAGTCCATCGCGTCATCGGATATCGGAGCACCATACGCTCTCCCAACCTCAAATCCTTCTGAAATTGCACTAAGTATCAGATTTCGAGTTTCTGGGACAGAACGCATTTCCCCCATGCTTGAGTTGCTGGCTGTGCAAGTGGATGCACACGCTGACAAATAGGCAAATTTCTTCCATAAAGTATCGAGCATATTTTCCTGGAGTTCTACCTTCCAGTTGGAAGCTTGAAACAATGAGAGTAATTGTTCTCCTCTTTCGCTGATGCCTTGATACATTTCGCCGAAGTGCGCAGCACCTGGGCCTCCTTGAGTGACTACTCCTGGTTCTGATATACGCCCTTCTAACATAGCTGTACCTATCATGACTCGCTCGTTTCCGAATACTTCAGCAAGGTCGTATCCGTTGCTGACACCATTTTGAAGTGTGAGTATTGTAGTTTGATCACCAACAATTGGTTTGATCGATTCTATAGCAGGAGTGTTGTCGAACATCTTAACAGTGAACAAGATTAAATCTTGCTTCGTAAGATCGGACGGATTATCTGTAGCAGGGTTGTGAACAGTGAAGACACCATCATTTTGGCTGTTTATTTGGAGACCATTATCTTGGATTGCTTTGAGATGTTCTCCTCTAGCAATGAACGTTACGTCGAGATCATTTCTGGCTAATAGCCCTCCGAAATATCCCCCTACTCCTCCGGTACCCATGACAGCGATTTTCATGTTCTATATCTCCTTAGATTTCTATTCGTTACGGATATTAACTGTACTGTTCTCTAAGATCTCTTTTTAACACCTTTCCCATAGCGTTCCTGGGTAGTTCATCTATGAAGTAGATGTATTTAGGTTTCTTATAGCTCGCGAGATGTTCCCCGCAATGTTCTATCAAGTTATCTGCGGATGGCGGAGGGCCTTCGGTCACTATAACAGCGACTACTTCCTCGCCCCATTCTTCGTCTGGTGTCCCTATGATGGCCGCGTCAGATACTTGAGGGTGGGACCGTAGGACTTGTTCCACCTCTTCGGGAGATATCATCTCGCCACCTCTTTTGATAAAGTCTTTGGCTCTTCCTGATAGGAAGATGTATCCATCTTGATCTTGATAAGCTAAATCACCGGTGTAGAGCCATCCGGATTTTATAGTTTCTGAAGTGGCTGATTCTTGGTTCCAATACCCTGTCATTAATCTATCACCACGTGCTACTATCTCTCCTATTTCCCCTGTGTCGACTGGATTTCCGTCTTCAGACACTATTAATATTTCAATATCATCTAATGGCTTCCCTATAGATGTAAGTCTCTTCAATTTGATTTCTATGTCAGTCTGTGACCCGTCTAGTATGTGATCCTCTGGTGGTAACATAGTGATTGTTGATGCTGTTTCAGTCTGTCCGAATGCGTTAATAAACATTGTATTTGGAAAACTTGTGATTGATCTTTTAATGACATCCAACGGCATTGGTGCTGCACCATATGTGATTACATTCATATCGGATAAATCGAAATCCTGGAAATTCGGATGATCTATTATTCGCTTTAGCATTGTTGGTACAAGCATGGCTCTGTTCGCTTTATTTGCTTCTGCGGTTTTAAGCCAATCAAGCGGGTCAAATTGCCGCATTATCGCCATAGTACGGCCCCCGTAAATTGCTGCTAGCGCCGCTTGGAGTCCAGCTATATGATAAAACGGAACCGTAATTAAATTAGTTTCATTTATATCGGGATCTGCCGGAGAGACTGTAGATAGTAGATAAGAAGAGAAACTATTATGGCTCAACATGACGCCTTTTGGAGTTCCTGTTGTCCCCGCAGTGAACATAATGACTGTAGTATCAGAATCGTCATCTTCCGGAAAATGTATTTGATCACTAGTTTGGTTGGTTAAGATATCTTCATAGTATTTAAATTTACTGGTCACTTCGGAATCGAGTGTTATGAGCTGACTTTCTTTCAAGGTTTCTTCGTTGAGCAGTGTGTCAGTCAAAGATAGGTATCTGTTCCCTATGAATAATAAGTCTGGTTTAGATATTTCAAGCATTTGGTTAAGCTCGTCTTCTTTTGAACGAAAATTGATCGGCACGTAGATTGCGTCGAGTTGTGCTGTGGCAAAATAGATTTCAATTGCTTGGTTAGTGTTCACATGCATGAAAGCGACTCTGCTACCCTTGCTTATTCCCATGTCAGACATGGCATTTGCCAGCATGTTCACTCTATTTTGTAGCTCTGTGAAAGTTGTCCTGGTGTCCTCGAAAATGAGAGCTGTTCTGTCGGGAACTATAAGGTTTGTGATGGTTAGAAATTCAGAAGTATTCAAAACTTTCACTCCAAGTGAAAAAGTTGTGTGGCTCTTTAGTCTATCTCTATTATATGCCAACAAGATATGATCGTTTTTCTAGCGAAAGAGATGCAGTCTGGCAATTGCTACTGTTGCTGTGCATTATTTCCTTTAGTGCTGCTAATTTGTCAGGTCGGATAGTTGACACTTTATCGGCTAATGAATAAGCATGATTTAATAATTGGTCATCCTCTACTATTCGAGAAACGATTCTAGATCTTAAAGCGTTGTTAGAGTCGAACCTATCTCCCGTCAAAAGGATATCGAGTGCTGTGGGAATTCCTGTAACTCGTGGTAATGTTTGTGTTCCACCAGCTGCTGGTATCATTCCTAAATGCGTTTCGGGCATAGCAAAGACAGTACTTTTACCGGCGATTCGGATATCACTTAATAGAGCTATTTCCAACCCAGAGCCGATACAATATCCGTGCACAGCTGCAATTATGGGTTTAGGTAGTGCTACCATTTCTCCCCACACATCTCTCTGCCACCTAACATAGCGAGCGACTGCCTGAGAAGGGGCGCTGCCAAATTCTGTCAAGTCGGCACCGGCACAGAAGGCCGAGCCTTCTCCAGCGATTATTAAACACCGAATTTCTTGATCCTGTTTTATTAAGTGCAATGCCTCAGAGAATTCGTCCCGCATTTGGATGTTATAAGCGTTCAAATATTTCGGGCGATTAAGTGAAATTTGGGCCGTATGGTTAGTTGTTGTGAGTCTAATGGTGGAATATGTAGAAGGCATTACAGATGCGCTCCTGAAGCTCGTTTATACAGTTGGTCGAGGCTGACTTCCGTATATCTAAGGCCTATGTTTTCGATATTGTGCGCGTCGCTAACTTTTACGGTCATTAGATCGTATTCGTCGGCTACACTCTGCACTTGTTGCTTTCTAATGTGCCAGTTATGAATGTAGTTGTCTATTTCGATAGCGTGGATGTTCTCCTCGATGATTATGTTGGGACTGTAATATCCAGGGTGGCAATATATTCTAAATGTGTCACCGCTATCCAGAAACAATTCGGTTACTTGATATTCGTCAAATGGACTATTTGGAGGCCTGACCTCTATTTCCCATCCAGGAATTACTATAATCTGATCGGGGAAATGCTCTTCGGCTAATTTGCAAAATTGGAAAGCCCACTCCTTGTTATGGTGGTCGGTTATAGCGATTCCATCGATACCTTTCGATTTTACTTCAGCTATAACCTTTTCCACTATTGATAGTGATATCGGTTGAAAATTGAATGCTTCCCAAATATGAGTGTGTAAATCTAATTTTAATTGCACTTAGTAATATCCTTTTGTGTAGTTATTCCCCTTTAAATATTGGAGGGCGCTTTTCCAAGAAAGATTTTATTCCTTCCGATCTGT
Organism: SAR202 cluster bacterium; assembly: GCA_009392775.1. Next base: position 9,570 of record VFFT01000055.1, read on the forward strand.
CGTATGTGCTTTGTAGGATGACATTAAGATCTGTCTCCAATCTCAATCCATCAGTAAGATTTATTTCCATTCCGCTATAGACTGCCTCTTTGGCGTATTGGTTTGCAATGGTGGCACCAGAGGCAATTAATGAAGCTAGTTCGCTAGTTGTGTTTTCAAGAATGTCGTTTTTGACCACCTTGTTTACTAAACCTATGGACAGAGCTTCTTGAGCGTCTACGATTCTTCCAGTCAGTAGCATATCCATGGTCCAGGAAGTTCCTATAACACGAGGCAATCTTTGCGTGCCACCATCTATAGGAAATGCAGACCCGTTATAGAGGTCGTTACACCGGAAGCGAGTTGACGTGTTGCAAATTCTAATGTCCGCGCAGAGAGCTATTTCCAATCCATGTTCCATAGCGTCCCCGTTGATACTTGCAATAGTAGGTACTCGGAGCCGAGTTAAATTATCAGAAATATTTAAGTCGTGTAAGATTTGTCTGCGTTCACGAATGGACAATTCTGAACTAATCTGTGTTCTCCCTATAGAAAATACAGGTCCTGTGGCAGAAATTACTACTACAGCGATGTTCTCATCTTCATTTAACTTAATGAAAATAGCGTTAAGTGTGCTGGCCATACCTTCATCTATGATGTTTCCTTCAGAAGGATTATTTAGTATTACAGTGGCGATCCGGTCTTTAATGGTCACGTATGCTGTATCGTTGTTCATAGGTGTTCTCTATCTGGTGAAATCTAATGGTTTAGTAGAAATGTTAATGTTCGGTTTATCTCTTGACAAGTGGGGCATGCTTATTTACGATAATTTGGCACATTTGCGTGGAATACGATATGTGTGAAATCGCATGTAATAAACAGAACGTTACTGTGAGTAAACGAATAAGGAGGCAAAAGTGGTAACCAAAGTAACGCTTCAACCGTTGGGCGAAAGAGTGATTGTGAAGCCTAGCGAACAAGAGTCAACAACCAAAGGTGGAATATTTCTTCCGGATACGGCTAAAGAGAAGCCACAGGAAGGAGAGGTCGTGGCGGTGGGCCCTGGCAGAGTCACCGATGATGGAACTCGGGTTGCCATGGAACTTAGCGCAGGTGATAAGGTAATCTACTCAAAATACGCTGGTACTGAATACAAGGACGGCGACGACGAGTATCTCATCCTGCGTGAAAGCGATGTTTTAGCAAAAATATCATAATTGTAAAAGTAGATTAGTATAAGGAGACGATAACAATGCCTGCTAAAAAACTGGCATATTCCGAAGAGGCTCGCAAGACTCTGAGAATCGGAGTAGACGTACTAGCTGATTCGGTTAAGGTAACCCTTGGACCAAGAGGCAGAAACGTTGTTCTAGATAAGAAGTTCGGACCTCCATTAGTCTGTAGCGATGGGGTAACAATCGCTAAGGAGATTGAACTTCCAGACGCTTTTGAAAATATGGGAGCGCAACTACTTAAAGAGGCTGCTACCAAGACAAATGATGCTGCCGGTGATGGTACGACTACATCGATAGTCCTAGCACAGGCAATTATTAATGAAGGTTTTAAGAACGTTACAGCAGGGACTAACCCAATGGCTATTAAGCGTGGGATAGAACATGCTGTTGCTTCAGTGGTCGGGGAATTACAATCAATGTCCCAGACAGTTGAGACTAGGGAAAGAATTGGGCAAGTCGCAAGCCTGTCTGCTCACGAAGACGCTATAGGAGAGACTATAGCGGAAGCAATGGAAAAAGTAGGCAAGGACGGTGTAATAACCGTTGAAGAGTCGAAAGGCTTGGCCGACGAAATCGAATATGTGGAAGGAATGCAGATAGATCGCGGATATATCTCTCCTTACTTCATAACTAACTCCGATAGAATGGAGTCAGTTATAGAAGATGCAACACTCGTAATTACCGACAAGAAAATATCTGCAGTAGCAGATTTTCTCCCAGCCTTGGAAAAACTGTTGCAAATCGGGAAGAAGAACGTCGTAGTAATAGGCGAAGATGTAGACGGAGAAGCCTTAGCTACACTGGTAGTTAATAAGCTCAGGGGAACGCTAAACATATTAGCTGTAAAGGCTCCTGGTTTCGGCGATCGCAGAAAGGCTATGCTTGAAGATATAGCTATTTTGTGTGGTGGAACAGTCATAAGCGAGGAAACTGGCCGTAAACTCGACACTGCAGATATAGAAGATTTTGGGACGGCACGAACCATCTCTTCGACCAAGGATGAAACAACTATAGTAGATGGCGGCGGCTCTGAAGCAGCTATTCAAGCTAGAATAAACCAGATCAAAACCCAGATAGAGGAGACTACATCTGAGTTTGACAGAGAGAAACTACAGGAAAGAATGGCAAAATTATCTGGTGGTGTCGCTGTTATTAAGGTTGGAGCAGCCACAGAGATTGAACTAAAAGAACGCAAAGCAAGAGTCGAAGATGCTTTGTCTGCTACAAGGTCCGCCGTAGAAGAAGGTATAGTAGCTGGTGGCGGAGTTGCTTTAGTTCGAGCATCACGAGCTTTAGACCAAATCTCTGGTCTTACTCAGGATGAAGAGATCGGAGTTAACATAATCCGACGGTCCGTGGAACAGCCCTTAAAGCTCATCGTAGAGAATGCGGGCTCCGAAGGAGCGGTAGTATTAAACCAAGTTAAAGAAGAAGCTGATGACTATGGGTACGATGCTGAACTCGGTGAATTTGGTCCAATGCTCGAAAGAGGTATCGTTGATCCGGTCAAAGTTACACGATATGCATTGCAAAATGCTGCTAGTGTGGCGGCGATGGTATTAACCACTGAGTCCATGATCACGGAAATACCAGAGCCTACCCCTGCTGCCCCTGCTATGCCTCCAATGGATTACTAGTCTAGACCTAGCCTTAAGGTATGGAGAGTTTAGTTATAGCCGTCCCGCAATCGCGGGACGGCTATTTTTAGAAATTGCAAAATATTCGGACACAAAGAAAATAGTGTTGTATGATCTTCATCAGGACTGAATGGAGGTGTTATGGCCGGTAGGAAAGTTTACGCCTCGTCGGATAGCGCTCTAGCGGATGTATTTAGTGGCGCTACCTTATTGATCGGCGGTGTCTCACACCATGGTATACCAAACAATTTAATTGAAGCTGTAGCATCAAAGGATATATCTGGATTGGTATGTGTATTTTCTCCGTGTGCCGATCATAGTGATCTCCCACTTGGTGCCTTAGATCCACTGCTTGAAAAAGGTCAGATATCCCGACTAATTACCGCTTTCCCTTATTATCAAAATACAGGCAGTTTAATTGAGTCTCAATGGAATTCGGGACACTTGTCGATAGAAGTGATACCCCAGGGACTATTATCCGAGAGATTACGTGCGGGTGGGGCTGGGTTAGGCGGTGTGTTTAGTCCGGTGGGGGTAAACACTTCTTTATCTGATAGTTACGAGATTCAGGAGATTGACGGGAAGCAATGCCTTTTTCTTGAGGCGTTGCGAGCGGACTTTGCTTTGATCAGGGCCCACCAGTCCGATGAATTGGGAAACTTGGTATACAAAGGAATCGAAAGAAACTGGGGGCCTGTCATGGCTATGGCAGCCGACATAACGATTGCTGAAGTGACAGATATTCTCGAGGCAGGCGATTTGGATCCGGAATTGATTATAACCCCTGGTATTTTTGTGAATCGATTAGTTCAGTCTGCGCGATCATAGATAGATGGTAGGTTCGATATATGGTTGATAGGAAGACACTAACTTTAGATGAATTGGCACTTCGTATAACTAGAGAAGTAATGCCAGGAGATCTTGTCGCTGTTGGAAATGGCATGCCAGATGCAATTAGCAAACGTTTATCAAATGAACTCCCTGCTTGGGTAATAGATGGACTTGGATCGCTAACGGTTACAGATGGTGTTGGTAACTCTGTAGATAACATACAGGGTGGTTCCGTTCATAGTATTAGCGACGTAGCATCTATGATGCATGGAGGACATGTTGATATCGCGATTGTTGAAGCTGGTGAGGTGACTGCATCGGGAGATATAGTTTCGTTGTCGACTCTGGGTGCAAGTAGTTTGTCAGCGCCTGGATGGTCAGTGGATTTACTTGATAATTCTAAGCGAGTAATAGCCGTTGCAAGACATTTCAACAGTAATGGAGAGAGTGTTTTGAGAGGTACTTGCAGTGTTAACCCTGATGGTGTGGGTTGTGTTGATATGATAATTACTGACATTGCTGTACTGGAAGTAAGTGATAATGGATTCGTTTTAAAAGAATTAGCTACTGGTTGGTCTATTGATGATTTGACGACCGTACCAGGTATGCAAATTGAAGCAGCACAATCACTGACCGATATTACGCTTGGGATAGATGAAAAACCGCGTATCTCTAAATTGTATGAGACAGGCGTTGCAGCAATGGCTGATTTACCTGATGGTGCTACAGTTATGATAGATGGATTTGCTGGTCCTGGAGGAATGCCCCATTATCTGTTAGTTTCGTTGCGGGACCATGGAGCCAGAGGGCTTACTATAATCGGGAATACAGCTGGAATAGCAAGAGTAGTAAATTTTGGAACGCCAGCTGGCCAACAAGCGATTGACCATACGTTGTTGATAGATAACGGCCAGGTATCTAAAGCGGTTGCATCGTATCCAGTCTCTCCTTCAGCTTCTCGCCCTACCGCTTTTGAGTTGGCGTACAGAAGAGGAGATGTCGACTTGGAGCTAGTCCCTCAGGGAACCCTGGCAGAGCGACTACGTTCGGGTGGTGCTGGAATAGCTGCTTTTTATACTCCGACAGGCGTCGGGACCTTAATAGCAGAAGGGAAAGAATCTAGGATAATCAACGGCAAAGAATACATATTAGAGAAGGGGTTAAGGGCCGACTTTTGTATCATAAGGGGTTATAAAGCGGACAAACTCGGCAACGTAATATACAAGGGTACTTCAAGAAATTTCAATCCGGTTATGGCTCCTGCTGCTGATATAACCATTGTCGAAGTGGATGAGGTAGTAGAAGTTGGAGATTTGGGGCCCGATGAAATTGTCACTCCTGGCGTATATATAGACAGAATAGTTATTAGACCGACGGATTTCTCTCCATACGAATAATTAGCATGGATTAAGGCGAGCTTTATGATAGAGGATAAGGAAAGATTACCTAGAGAAGTAGTTGCTATGCGGGTAGCAAAAGAATTGCCAGACGGTGGGTATGTGAATCTGGGAATTGGTATACCTACTCTCGTTTCTACTTTTGTGTCTGATGAAAGTATGGTCTTCTACCATAGTGAGAGTGGTGTTCTCAATTGTGGCCCATTAGCTGATGAAGATAATCAAGATATCGACCTGATAAACGCTGGAGGGCAGTTCTTGGCTACTGTTCCTGGCATGGCTTTCTTCAGTTCAGTTGATGGATTTGCCATGATAAGAGGAGGGCATGTTGATGTTACTGTCCTTGGAGCACATCAAGTGTCGGCAAAAGGAGATCTAGCTAATTGGATGTTACCAGAAAGAGGCGTAGGTAACATTGGTGGTGCGATGGATTTGGCAGCTGGTGCTAAGCAGGTGATAGTAGCCATGGAACATACTGATCGTAGCAATAACTCAAAAATAGTAGATGAGTGCACTTTCCCAATTACCGGAAAAGAATGTGTATCATTGATAGTAACCGACATTGCGGTTATGGCTCCAACACACGACGGGCTGGTTTTAAAAGAGATAGCGCCTGGATGGAGTGTAGAAGAAGTGCAATCTGTTACTGCAGCCCATTTGATAGTGACTGAGGATGTCAAAGAATATGAGTTATAGCAATAGGAACTATTTTCCATACGTCTCGTCTTCGTTGACTTAGCATATGCCGGGTGCTAAGCTGGCCCAAGTGCAGGAAGTGTATAGCAAGAGAATCGTGTGGACGTATACTAAGGATGTATAACTTTGGGAGAAATTGGCTAGCTCAGACTGTTAATGAGCAACTAATATAATATAAGGGCCGCTGACATGTATGTTGGCGGTCCTTGTATCAGTGGTCAAGGAGATAAAGAATGTCTGATGATCTGGTTATCGGCGGTAAAACCTTTAAATCTCGATTGATAGTTGGGACCGGTAGATACCGAAGTATGGAAGATATGGTACAGGCACTTGAATCGTCTGGTACAGAGATGGTTACGGTAGCTATAAGACGGTTGGATTTAGATAATCCAAATGAGAAGACTATTTTGGATTATATCGACTGGGATAAATACAATATTCTACCTAATACAGCCGGATGTCAGACTGTTGAAGAAGCCGTCTTTGTTGCAAAGCTTGGCAGGGAAGTTGCGAAGACAGATTTTGTTAAATTAGAAGTTATCCCTGATCCCCAATACTTATTTCCAGATCCTGCAGCTACTCTCGAGGCAGCTAAGCAATTAGTCTCCGACGGGTTCATTGTGTTGCCGTACATACACGCTGACCCCATGCTGGCTATAAGGCTTGAAGAAGCAGGGTGTGCTACTGTTATGCCTCTGGGATCAGCTATTGGATCTGGTCAAGGTATACATACAGTAGAGGAAGTAAGGATAATAATTGAAAGAGCAAACGTTCCGGTCGTGGTGGATGCAGGTTTGGCCGTTCCATCGGACGCTGCTAAAGCTTTGGAAATAGGTGCTGATGCCGTTCTGGTTAATACTGCAATAGCACAAGCTGAGGATCCTCGGTTGATGGGTGAGGCTTTTAAAAAGGGTGTAGAAGCAGGCCGGAAGGCTTACTTGGCTGGGAGAATACCCACTAGAAATTATGCTAATGCTAGTAGTCCAACATCGGATGTTCCGCAACCTCGCTGATTGGCAGTGAAAAAGTTGTTGCGGCTCCCCTGCCTATGTGTAGTAACTGACTCGCAAAGATATCAGGTAGATACCCTGGTGGACAGTCTCGTCAACGCAGTAAAAGGGGGGGCAGATATGATTCAAATTCGGGAAAAAGATCTCGAAGATGAAAGTCTGTCCGATCTCATCCGGAATGTTGTTAGAAGCGTAGAGAATACAACACACATTTTGGTAAATGGGAATCCCAAAATCGCATGTGATGAAGGAGTCGGAGTACATTTGCCAGAGATGGGTGATTTGGTATCAAATGTTCGCGCTATCATCGGATCAAATGCCCTTGTTGGTAAGTCAGTACATAGTGTTTACAGTGCCATAGCGGCTGAGAAACAAGGAGCTGACTTTTTGATAGCAGGGACGATGTTTTCGACAAACTCTCACCCTGATAAAATTCCCGAAGGACCGGATTTAATACGAGCCATGAAGGATTCGGGTGAAGTGTCTATTCCCATATTAGGTATAGGCGGAATTACACCAGATAATGCTCGTATTGTGTTAGATGCCGGTGCATCTGGAGTTGCTGTGATAGACAGCGTATTGGGTTCTCCTGATCCGAGTGAAGCAGCAAGGCGACTAAAGACTGTGTTGTATGATAGTGTCATATGATTAGGAAATTATAACTTTGAACTGAGGATAGCAATAATTGATTGATCTTACAGTTAATGGAAAGCCTCGGCAGGCTGAAGATAATAGTTCCCTGGAAACTTATTTACTGACTATAGATGTAGATCTTAAATTTGTTGCGGTGGGTTACAACGGCGAGGTGATACAAAAGCAGGATTTTTGCCAGATTAACCTGTCGAATGGTGACCTCTTGGAAATAGTTCGCCCTGTTGGTGGAGGGTTGGCTTTGGTATGGCATCCAATATTGAACTAAATGATTCTGATTTGAACGATATCTTGATCAATGTCTTAAGCCAAAACCGGCAAAGCGTTGTTGGATTGTTTAGAAATGAACCCGGGAGCTGGGGAAACCTGGCTGGACAAGGGGTTGTTGCATGTAGGGACCATTTGGGCCGAGGCCTTACTGATACCGAGAGAAGGTTAGTCTGGGACCGTTTATGGTGGTGGATAAATCAGTTGAAGATAGGGTTAATATCTGGGGACGAAGAATCTAGTGGTTAAAATAATTGGGGTGTGAAGCACTATGCTTTTCATGGCCAGTACTGTTACACACCCCCTAGTTTATTCTATTAAGGAACTAATATCACTTTGCCCTTGGTGCCGCGATTGGAAAGATGTTCGTGGGCTTTGGCAACCTCGGCCATAGGTTGTATCTGATCTACTATCAAGCGGACCTTCCCCGATGCTATCATAGGCGTCAGTTCCTTCATAGCGGATTCATGATCTAAAGTCCCTACTGGAGAGCGGCCCATGCTAAAGCCAGTAATACGACGATTAGCCGAGGTGAAGTCAGTAGAGGGTATATTTGCAGTTACTCCGGAGGCATTGCCGTAGCTTATCAGTTGTCCGTACGGTGCCACGCATTTTATGCTTTTTTCCAGTACTGGTCCTCCGACACATTCAAGTATAAGCTCGACCCCTTTACCTTCCGTAAGTTCCATGACTCTTTGTTCAAAGTCCTGTTCAGTGTAGTTAATGGTTTCATTTGCCCCAAGAGATTTACTTAGCTCAAGTTTGTCTGTTGTTGAGGCTGTCGTTATTACTCTGGCTCCCCAAGATTGTGCGAGTTGCGTAGCTACTGTACCAACGCCGGATGCACCTGCTTGAATCAATACAGTGTCGCCCTGTTGTATCTGGCCTCTGCTTCTAAGGAGATGATAAGCCGTTAGGAATACAATGGGCATTCCTCCAGCGATTTGTGGGTCTACGTTTTCTGGATAAGGGAACACTAGATTGGCGTTGATTGCTACATATTCAGCATTTCCCTGAGGTCCCATCCCCATTACTCTCTGTCCAATTTTAAGCGAAGATGATACATCTGCCCCTATTTCCTCAATTATTCCTGCGGCTTCAAGCCCTAAAGTAGCTGGTAAATCTGGGCCTGGGTAATTTCCTTGTCGTCGCATGATGTCTGCGTAATTGACTCCAGATGATTCTACTTTGATCAAAACTTGATGTGGTCTTGGAGTGGGAACATCTGCGTCCTCCCATTTGAGGACTTCTATCCCCCCGTATTCTCTTATTCTTACCGCTTTCATGGTGACTCCTTAAGTTTTCTCGTTTAATACATCTTGGTTGATAACTCTTATCGGTTCTCCCGACATAAAAGCCTTGATATTCTCTACAACTCCTTGGTAGAAGGCTTCGTATCCTTCCTGAGTTACATATCCAATGTGAGGTGTCAATACGACGTTTGGTAGGGACAACAACGGATGATTTGGATTAATTGGCTCTACATCAAAAGTATCTAACCCAGCACCGGCCAACTTTTGCGATGATAAATGTGATATTAACGACTTCTCATCTACTATGGGCCCACGAGAAATGTTAATTAAATACGCTGTCTTCTTCATCAAGTTTAGTTCGGGTTCACTAACTAATCCCCGAGTCCGTTCACTTAATCGAACATGGATAGAGAGGATGTCCGATAGCTCGAATAAATCTGTTTTTGATACCAATCTGGTTCCGCATTCCGCAGCCCGTTCTGACGTAAGGTTCTGGCTCCATGCAATAACATTCATGTCAAACGCGATCGCTATTTTAGCCACCAGCGAGCCTATGTGTCCTAATCCTAATAATCCAATAGTTTTACCTTTTAATCCTATACCTATCGATGTTCCCCACTTGCCTTCGCGAGTTAATTTGTCCTCTTGCGGTATATTTCTTAGTAGGGCAAGTATTAGACCCCAAGTTAATTCCGTCGGTCCTTCCCCCGAACCCTGAGTCCCACAGACGAGAATTCCTTGATTTGTAGCAGCTTCCAAGTCAAAGGAAGCGTTTCGTGCACCGCTGGTGATGAGGAGTTTTAAATTGGGAAGTTGATCAATTAGGCTCTTGGGAAAAGGGGTCCGTTCTCTCATACCCATGATTATGTCAAAAGGTTTTAAGCGGTTGACTAGATTTTGTTCGTCTGATTCATGATCTGAGAAAAAATCGATGGTTGCTCCAGAAAGGCTATTCCAGTCAGCCATGTCTTTTGCTACAGATTGATAGTCATCCAAGATTGCGACTTTCAAAATATATCTCCTGTTTGGTAAATATGGTCAGGATAGATAGTGGCGTCTCTCATTTAAAATTAGGCATTATTTTATGAGTTATCAACTTTAGGCTCTTAAGCACCTTGTCAGATGGAATTAGACCTCCAGGGTTCAGTTCGGCTACTATCCCGTTGACACCGAGCATTTCCTCAAGATATTGAAATTTTTCTATTAGCGATGCAGTGCTCCCAAAAGCTACTTTGGTATTGAGCATCTCTTCATATGACATAGCAGCTAAGCGGGCAGCTCTGTTATCTCGTAACTCGGTAGCACCAATTCCAGCAGAACCAGCCGATTCCCTATATAGTGTCCCCATTCTTCCAAAGTATGAACTAATACTTTCGTATGCTTGGTCTGCTGCGTCCGCGTCACTGTCGGCGGCGTAGACCGGCATTCTCAGTGAAACCTTGCCTTGTCCAGAATGCCCTGAATCAGACCACGCTTTCCGGTATACCTTGATGTTTTCGGACAGTTCATGGATGTCCATACCTCTTAAACCTACGAAAATTGGCCAGCCTTGTTGTCCTAGCCTAGCGAAGGTTTCTGGAGTGGTGGCGGCTATTCTTATGGGAGGGTGTGGTTTTTGGTAGGGCTGTGGTGTGGGTTGTGCATTGGATATCTGATAGAAATGCCCGTTGTAACTAAATTCTGACCCACTCCAACATTTTATTAGGATTTGTAAGGCTTCATCAAATCTAGCTCTGCTCTCGTCATAAGGTATACCATAAACATCATATGCTCGCGGAAAGCCACTTCTACCGATGCCTAATTCAAACCTACCTTCGCTGATTTGGTCTATTGTAGCTACCTCTTCAGCTATTCGAATCGGGTTGTTTAGAGGGAGAACATAGACTGCCATTCCTATTCTAAGAGATTTTGTGCGAGTGGCTATTGAGCTTGCTATAGTTATGGGTGACGACAATACTGATCTGCCGGGATTGAAATGTAACTCGGCTAGCCAGGCTCCATCGAGCCCCCAGGATTCAGCAGCATCAACTAATGCAAAGCCTTCTGAAAATGCATCTTGTTCCGAGGCCCCTGTCCTAGTGCCAAATTCCATGAACATGCCGAATTCCATGGATCCTCCTTGATTGGAGATTATCTTTCTTACAGAAGAAATAGAAGTGGATGGGATACAGTTAAGCATAGCGCTTCATAAGGGTCAAGAAGAAGTGTGCTTCCTGAGGTTCTAGGGGTTAGATTTACACTAGATGGTCCGAATGCTAGGATAGGCGTTGTTCAAATAATCTTAATCTCGAGTTATATATGCAATCACAACAATATGATGTAGTTATTATTGGTGGAGGAATTCTTGGATTATCTACTGCAATGCAGCTTGCACAGCGGTATCCGTCTGGCAAAATAGCGGTAGTAGAAAAAGAATCAGAGTTAGCTTCTCACCAAACGGGACACAATAGTGGGGTAATACATTCAGGAATCTATTATCGTCCGGGGTCGTGGAAATCCAAGTTTTGTGTGGCAGGAGTTCAGAAATTGGTAGATTTCTGTGACGCGAATGAGATTGAATATGATCGGTGCGGAAAAGCGATTATTGCTACTGATGAAAGCGAGTTGGGTAGGCTTCAGGACCTTTATGAGCGTGGAGTAGCAAACGGGGTACAGGGACTTGAAATAGTAGGACCGGAGAGGTTGGCCGAAATAGAACCGCACGCGTATGGGGTTAAAGCTCTTTGGGCACCTCGCACTGGCATTGTGGATTATGTCAGGGTTGCAAAAGCCTATGCTAGTCGATTCCAAGAGTTGGGCGGGGAAATTTATCTGGGAGCTGGTGTTTCTAACATCGCTGCAACCGCTGGTATTCAGGAAGTGCAGACAGATAATGGATCTATTTTAGGACGACATATTATTAATTGTGCCGGGCTTTATGCAGATAAAGTTGCACGTCTCATGGGAGAGGAGACTAATTTGCAAATAGTCCCTTTCAGAGGCGAATATTACACTCTGAAACCAGATAGCCAATATTTGGTAAAAGGATTGATATATCCAGTTCCAGATCCCAGATTTCCGTTTTTAGGCGTGCACTACACTAGAAATATACACGGTCAGGTTGAGGCTGGCCCCAATGCAGTGTTGGCGTGGTCGAGGGAAGGATACAAAAAAAGTGATATAAAATTAGGCGAATCCTTTGATATGCTACGATTCCCCGGGTTTTGGAAAATGTCAGCGAAGCATTGGAAGACCGGTATATCGGAAATGAATAGGTCTTACCGCAAGAATGTATTTGTTCGGGATCTCCAGAAATTGATTCCGACTATATCTGGAGCAGATCTTGATACAGGTGGCTCAGGGGTTAGGGCGCAAGCTGTAGCTAAAGATGGGAGTCTGTCGGATGATTTCAATATCTTACAAGGGAATATCGCTGTTCACGTGCTAAACGCGCCGTCGCCCGGGGCTACATCTTCATTGGCTATAGGAGAATATATAGTCGATTTGGCTATTGAATCATTCAGCATTGTAGAAGATAAGTGATGGTGCTCCTCTCTACATTCATAATATGTTCTGGCACGCAGTCTTACGTGTGGCATTCAGTAAATGTATTTCAGAATGGTTTGTCAGGTTAATGTCAGAACTGCAAGAAGTACATTTAGGAATATGGGATACAACTCTAGAGATAGTGATGACTTACTTAACCGCTGTTGGCGATAGAAATCAATTGTATGCTTCATCCGAAGTTGTTCCCCCGTTATTTATTTCCGCTCGAGTCTTGGGTTCATTAATGAAGTCACTGGATCTGCCGAGTGGTACAATTCATAGTTTGCAGGAAATTAACTCTCTTACATCGGTCAAGTTTGGTGAAAAGATTGAGGGATCTGCCACTGTATCGGGATCTCGCAGGAGAGGGTCGGTGATGTTTACAACTGTAGATTATAAGGTTGCCACTTTACATGGGGAGATTATACAAACTGGAAAAACAACGGTCTTGCAGCCTTTGGAAATCGAGGAGCAGGACCAGTAAACTATGTGTGCGTCTATGTTGGAATCGTTGCCGACCTTAACAATGAAGATTACGGAACAACAACTATATGATTATGCTGATGTATCTCAGGACAATAATCCACTTCATTTAGACAAAGAATTTGCTGCGACTACCAGCTTTGGAGACAGAATTGCCCATGGTATGCTGACGTTATCGTTGGTTTATGAAATGCTGACAGCTCACTTTGGCTTGGACTGGATAGAATCTGGTTCTTTGAAAGTGAGGTTTAAGGGGCCGGCATACATTGGGGATGATTTAGAATCATACGGAACAATAGAAAAGGTTCGTGAGGAAAAAAATAGCAGGTTTATTGAGTGTTCTGTTGGTATAATCAACGGACGTGACAATCAGGAAATTATAACGGGGACTGCTAAGCTGCACATAGATCTAGGGGCAGTTTCCTAGAGCGATCAAAGGAAGAGGTATGGATACTAGTGGCAAAATGTCTCGAGTTAGGGTGGTAGTTGATGCGATGGGTGGTGACTTTGCCCCCCAAGAAACTGTATTAGGGTCGTTAGAGGCGCTTAAAATAGCTGATATAGAACTGTTATTGGTTGGGGATAAACAATCTGTCGAAGAGGAATTATCTAAGCACGACTATGATGCTTCTTTGGTTACTGTTGTGCCTTCTGTCGATAAGATAGGAGATGACGAACATCCGGTTTATGCAATGAGATCGAAACCGGAAGCTTCAATCATAGTGGCAACAAAATTATTGAAGTCCGGAGCGGCGGATGTGTTGGTATCTATGGGATCTACCGGGGCGTCTATGGCTAGTTCGGTGATGATATTGGGACTGATGGACGGATTAGAAAGACCCTGTATTGGTGGTCCTTTCCTTGGTATGTCTCCGAAAACGATGTTAGTTGATATGGGAAGTAATGTGGATTGTAGGCCGTCCTTAATGCTGAGCTTTGCGGCTCTGGGCACAGCCTTTTCTAGAACATTTATTGGGTTAGACAATCCTCGTGTGGGACTGCTGAGCGTTGGATCTGAAGAGGCTAAAGGTAATAGACAGGTCCAAGAGTGCTATAAATTATTTGAGGATAGCCACATGAATTTTGTTGGTAATGTTGAAGGTATGGACTTCTTTACCGACAAAGCCGATGTGATCGTTTGCGACGGATTCGTTGGGAATATACTCATGAAATTTACTGAAGGCCTTGGTGCGGCGTTGGGGTCCTATTTGCAAAAAGGACTATCGTCACAGATGAATAATGCTCAATCTGAATCGATTATTTCTGACCTTTGGCGAATAACTAATCTTCCTAGAAAGATGGGAGGGCCACTTTTTGGAGTTAATGCCCCTGTAGTTCTAGGTCATGGTTCTTCTAAAGCAGATGGAGTTGCAGGAGCAATTAATACGGCAGTACGCTGTTATGACCTCAATTTGGTGGATAGTATGCGCAGTGAGTTGTCAGAAGTCACAGCGTTAATGGAAACGAGCGGTTAAGTGTTCGCACAGCATATTTTATCTGAACAAGTAGCCTTAGTGACCGGCGGATCTCGGGGTATCGGTTCTGCTATAGCCATAAAGCTCGGAGGTATGGGAGCGAAGGTTGGAGTTAATTACAATTCTAGTCGAGCTGAGGCAGAAGCTGTAGCACGCATGATCATCGAGGCTGGTGGTGACGCTATTACTGTCCAAGGTGATGTTTCTTCGGATTCAGAAGCATCGGATGTGGTCGCAAAGATAAATGACCACTGGGGTAAAGTGGACATATTAATCAATAATGCGGGTATTACCAGGGATAAATTATTAATGCGTATGAGTCTTGAGGATTGGGACAACGTGATAGATGTTGACCTCAAGAGCGCATTTCTGTGTACCAAATATGTAATGCCACAATTAATTAAGCGTAGAAATGGTCGCATAATAAATATTTCCTCAGTTGTTGGTATTGGAGGCAATCCCGGTCAAGCCAACTACGCAGCGGCTAAGGCGGGCCTAATTGGTTTTACAAAAGCGGTTGCGAGGGAAGTTGCTTCAAGGAATGTTACGGTAAATGCAGTGGCGCCAGGATTCATCGATAATGGTGGCATGGTTGAGCAGTTGTCTGATGATGCCAAAGATACTATCTTAAATCGCATTCCCATGGGCAGATTCGGTTCTGGAGATGAAGTGGCGGAGGTAGTAGCTTTCTTAAGCACCCCGAATGCTGGTTATATCACTGGGCAAGTTTTTACAATCGATGGTGGCCTGATAGCCTAATACCATATGGTGTAAAGAGTATGAATCAAAGAAAAAAGTTTAAAAGCTTATTGGACAAGCCAGGTATTATTGCTGCTCCCGGAGCCTACGATTGCCTCACAGCGAAGATCATACAAAACGCTGGGTTCTCCGCCGTTTATATGACCGGAGCAGGTACTTCTGTGGCTAAATATGGATATCCTGATCTTGCATTGACTACAGCGACTGAAATGATTGCCAGCGCTCGTGATATATGTTCCGTTGTTGATATTCCGGTAATAGCCGATGCGGATACTGGGTACGGCGGTGTTTTGAATGTCCAGCGAACAATCCGAGATTATGAACGATCAGGAGTTGCAGCGGTACACTTAGAAGATCAGGAATTTCCTAAACGATGCGGTCATCTAGATGGAAAACAGGTAATAAGTATTTCTGACATGGTGTCCAAGATAAAAGCTGCAGTAGACGCTAGAAATGATCCAGATTTCACCTTGATAGTTAGGACCGATGCTCTTGCGGTGACTAGTTGGGATGACACTATAGATAGATGCTGGCAGTATATTGATGCAGGAGCTGATGTTTTATTTGTGGAAGCTATACGGAGCCGTGATCAGGCTGAAGCTCTAGCTAAATTGTTCCCAGTCCCGCTGCTGTACAACTTTGTGGAGACAGGGAAATCACCGTTGTACGACATTTCAGAATTAGAAGATATAGGATTCAAAATAGTTATATATCCGGTTAGTGCTCTCCTAACGGTTTGTAATGTTGTATCAAATGTTATGAGTGAACTTAAGCAATTTGGGACTACAGGACATCTTGTAGAAAATATGGTAGCAGTAACTGAAGCATTTGATATGGTTGGATTGTCTGACATGTTAAACGCTTCGGAGAACTATAGTTCGGACCCATAATCACCTGGAGTTTGAGTCGGTAGGTGGTTATCTTGATCCGCGTATGTTGCCAATGTAATATTTCCTGAACGACGCTAAACTATCACTCTGTGGTGTTGACTCATAGGCTCTGTCCGATTGGTCTATGCTGGTGGTTTGTTCCAATAGTTCTATTTCTCTACTTACTGTTCTAAGAGAATCTTCCGTTGTAATGGGAACGCAGGCACCTATATGCCAAAGTGAGCTGAATGACTGAGAAGTTCCCAGGATTTGATTGTTGATATGTGAAGCATATCCGACTCTCCTAATAGAATTTGATATCTGCCTTACTAGATCTGATGAATCGTGCTTGGCAGCAGTTCCGCCTATTTGTCCTAATGAATAGGCGGATTCTTCAGAAAGGACTCCTAGATTATTGGCTGCTCCGGTCTCCCCAATGTTGCTTACAATCGCACATAGTTCTCGGGTGAGAGACAAATTGCCATTCTCCAGAGCTATTTCGCCTACTTCTGATAGCCCTATTATTACCTGTCTGGCACCCTCAGCTGACGATTGTGCAATTAACTTCTCCCCCATTTCTCCAAGGACAATGCAGGCAACTCGCGGGCATCTAGGGTCCTCTATGCTATTTATTGTTATTTCTACCAGATGCCTGTGGATGGTTTCGGCAGTTCCAATTATAGATTGTTGCCATGCCACGAGTGCTAGGTCAGCTAATCGTTCAAAAGTGAATTCAAATGTCCTGTAATCACGGTATCCAAAAGCACTTAGAGTAATGTCAGACAAGGTGGATGTGTCCTCATCAGCCAAACCATGAGTTTTGTGTAGCTTATTTAGTTGTCTGTGGTATTCGTGGCTAGCCATGTATTCTGGATTAAGGATGCTTTTAAAAGACCAAAGATAAGGTATCAGCAATATCAAACATGTGGCTGCTAAACATATGCTAATTGATACAGGATGAATGTATAACGACACGATAGGAAAATTTATGACAAATGCGGTAGGTCTCATGCTTAACACAGCTAAAGTTATCATTGAATAGATGCTGCTAAACATATAAAGGCTCATCAATAGAGCTGTCGGCCATGTAAATACACTGGAAATCATACTGTGGGAGTATCTAGCGTTGAGTTGGGCGGCAACTAATGTAATCGTGAATATGAGTGCCTGAGCGGTTATCAGCCCTGTAGCGATGGCACCCAGAAGGGTTCTTATCGGATTTACTCGTGGGAAATCGCTCATATCCTGAGGAATATCTAGGAATTTAAGAACGCAGACATACATTACCATCAGTCCCAATGTACTGCCAGCCCAAATTATCTTATTCTGACGTCCTAGCCAGTATAGTAAATCTATCGTCATAATAAAGCCTGATATTGCGGAGATTCTCGAGATTCTATGCAGACATGCTGTGAATGTCAACAGCTTCTGGGTCCACGTGTTTGTATTATATAGACAATAATCAATCCTTATTGCAGGTATAGGTTAATACCGATTATTATTTACATCATGCTCGATTTCTAAAATTGTATGGAGCGGCTATGCTATATCGGCACTATAGATATGCTAAATGGGATGGTACACAGCGTATCTTCGAATTCGACGCGTCAACTTTGATGGACAGTCTGTCAGAAGATTTCTTGAAACGAGGGGATATTTCTTCTGCGCTTCGAGATATGCTGCGAAATGGGGTTAAATCATCGGAACAAGATGGAAGTTCGGGACTGAGAGATTTAATGGAGCAGGTGAAAAATCGGCGCCGCCAAGAACTTCAGAAGCATAATTTAGATTCTATTATTGATGACTTATCGCAGAAATTAGATCACATCATAGAAACCGAAAGAGGCACTATTCACGATCGATCTAATGGTTCGGATAGGGATGATTTCAATTTTGATAATTTCACGCCTGATGAAATATCAGCGTTAAAAGATATGCAAGATAGTCGCTTAAAGCAGAATTTAAATTTTCTCGATAAATTGCCGGAGTCTCCTAGTGCTAGGATCCAAATGTTGATGGACTATGACTTTCTGGACCAACAAGCGCGCCAAGAGTTTCAGGATTTGTTGGCCCAACTCAAAAGTCAAATGGCTAATAATATATCGAGTGAACTTAAGGATCAGATGCAGGAGGTGAGTCCTGAACAGATTAAACAAATGAAAGATATGGTTCAAGCCCTAATTGAGATGTTACGTGATAAAGCGGAGGGTATTGATCCGGGTTTCGAAGAATTTATGGATAAATTTGGAGATATGTTTGCCCCTGATAAGCCTGACACTTTTGAAGAATTATTAGAGTTGCTATCCCAGCAATTTAGCCAAATGCAGTCAATGTTGGACAGTATGTCTCCGGATGCGAGGAGAGAGTTAGAGGATTCATTAAACGCTGCTCTTGATCCTGAACTACAAGGAATGATGGCTCAAATGGCCGAACTGTTGGGACAAATTTTACCGATGTCGGATCTTTCTAGACAATATCCGTTCCTAGGGGACGACACTCTTAGTATGAGTAAAGCTAGGGAGATAATGGAGCAATTACAGGATCTGGATAAGCTAGAACAAGCACTTAGAGAAGCGGCCCGAACCGGTGATTTAAGTGATGTAGATATTGATGCATTGGAATCTCTACTAGGAGACGATGCACGGGCAGCCTTTGAGGAGATGGAGCGGATGGTCCAGATGTTGAAAGATGCCGGATATTTGGATGGTGATGAAAAACTACAACTGACAGCAAGAGGGATGCGTAAAATAGGACAAAAGGCCCTTAAAGAAGTGTTTGTTAATCTGAAGAAAGACCGCCTAGGTGGGCATGAAACAGATATAAGGGGGGCCGGCGGAGATATATTAGGAGATACCAAGCCTTATGAATTTGGAGATCCACTACAGTTAGATATGCAGGCCACACTGAAAAACGGTATCCTAAGATCTGGAACTGATATACCTGTCAGAATATCTCCTGAGGATTTTGAAATATATAGGGAAGAGCATAGTACCCGGGCAGCGACGGTGGTTTTGTTAGACCAAAGTAGGTCTATGGAGCTTTACAATAATTTTCAAGCGGCCAAAAAGGTCACACTTGCATTGCTGGAGCTGATTAAGATGCAGTATCCCAGGGACTCTATTGATATTGTGGGATTCTCGTTATACGCCCAGGAAATATCTGAAAAAGATTTAGCGACTTCGAGCTGGAATATGTGGGACTCGGGAACTAATCTACAGCATGGGTTAATGTTAGCCCGGAAATTATTGTCAAAACACAGAGGCAGTACTCGACAAATACTCTTAATAACAGACGGAGAGCCAACAGCTCACTTGGAGAATGGACAGGCCTACTTTAATTATCCTCCCAGCTATCGCACTGAGTTGGAGACTCTAAAACAAGTGCGGCAATGTACACGGGAAGGGATTATTATCAATACTTTCATGTTGGAAAACAATTATCAGTTAGTAAATTTTGTAGATAATCTGACTAGAATAAATCGTGGACGAGCGTTTTATAGTAGTTCTGATAGTTTGGGCCAATATGTTTTAGTGGACTATATAAGCAGCCGTCGTAAAAGAATCGCTGCCTAGCGTTAAGAGGTGACACTTCCATATACTTCATAAAGCTGTTAGTATATGCCGAACAATTTAATAGACGGGTCCGGCGCGAATAAGAGCGCCACGCTTTTAAGACAGTCCAGAGAGGCTGGCAAAGTACTAGGACTAAGATGTTCATATACATCGGTGATTATAAGAACACGTAAGAGGCCTTGCCAGCTGATGGGCAAGGCCTCTTTTATGTGAAAAGGGCATTAGGTTATGAATCAACATAAAGTAATGAATGATCAGGATGTCAGGAGAGCCTTGGCCAGGATCTCTCACGAAATATTGGAAAGAAACAAAGGAACAGATGACCTTATAATGGTCGGTCTGTATACACGGGGTGTAACTATCGCTCAAAGGTTGTCAGAAAACATTCAAAAATTTGAAGGGACCATAGTCCCGGTGGAATCTCTAGATATAAGCTTGTATCGGGATGACGTGCAGCTAAGAATAGCTCCACCCATAAAACCTACGACACTTACCGCAGATATCAGTGGTATGAAAGTAGTCCTAGTAGACGACGTGTTGTTTACAGGGAGGAGTATCAGAGCTTCCATGGATAGTCTCCAGGACTTCGGGAGAGCAAAGGAAATACAGTTGGCAGTATTGGTCGATAGAGGCCACCGTGAATTGCCGCTTAGAGCAGATTATGTAGGCAAAAACATACCAACTAGTCTGGAAGAGCAAGTTAGGGTCAGATTAATAGAGACTGACGGAACGGATGACGTTGTTATTGTCAGGTCCGGGGATGGTAATAACTCTAATGGTTGATGTTGAAAGTAATGTAATGGGTTCCGAGAATGTTAACGCGGCTGGCACAAATAGAAAACACATTTTGGATGTGGATGTTTTGTCTGAGGACGAAATCATAAACATCCTAGACCAAACCGACGCGATGTCGGAAGTTTTACGAAGGGATATAAAAAAGGTGCCGGCTCTAAGAGGCCGAGTGATAGTGACTTTATTTTATGAAGCAAGTACCCGGACTCGTATTTCGTTTGAGGAAGCAGGCAAAATACTTAGCGCGGACGTTATTAACATGAGTTCTTCGGGTAGTAGTGTCGATAAAGGAGAATCTCTGCTTAATACAGGACTAACGCTTCAGGCGATGGGAGTAGATGTAATTGTGGTCAGGCATCCATATTCAGGTGCTCCTAATTTGTTGGCTAGACATTTGCCGAAGGTTAGCATCATTAACGCGGGTGACGGACTGCATGCTCACCCGACCCAAGCCCTTCTAGACGCTTATACAGTCCGGTCTAAATTGGGATCTCTAAAGGGAATGAAAATTGTCATTGTTGGTGACGTTCTGCATAGTCGTGTGGCCCGTTCTGCTATTTGGGCTTTCACCAAACTAGGGGCCGAGATAGTTTTAAGCGGACCAAATACCTTGATGCCTGTCGGATTGAATCTTGTAGACGGTAGGGCTAATGTTTTACCCCCGGTTAGCGTTCAACCGGATTTGGATGAGGCTATACGCGGGGCGGACGTAGTAATGGCTTTACGATTACAAAACGAACGTCAAAATGGGGGGTATCTGCCCTCTCTGAGGGAATATATTCGGCGTTGGCAAATTACAAAAGATAGACTTTCAAGTGCCAGCAAAGAAGTGCTAGTAATGCATCCTGGTCCAATGAATGAAGGAATAGAGATAAGTACTGAGGTAGCTCACGGCGGCAGATCGTTGATTGAAGAACAGGTAACTAATGGAGTAGCACTCAGAATGGCTTTGTTGTATCAAGTAAGTGCAGGTGGCTACCAGATAGAAGAGGAGCATCCGTAATGGTCAGTAAACCAGGAATTTTGATAACTAATGGTCGCATTATTGATCCGTCTTCGGGATATGATCGTAACGGAGACTTGCTTATAAATAATGGAACGATAGTTGCCAGAGAATCTCACATAGAGAAAGAGTCCTTATCTGATGTAATCATTGTTGACGCTGGCGGGCTAATAGTTTGCCCTGGTTTTATTGATTTACATTGCCATCTAAGGGAACCAGGGTTTGAATATAAGGAGACTATATCAACTGGGACCAGAGCAGCTGCTAGAGGAGGGTTTACTACCCTATGCAGTATGCCTAATACGGAACCCGCTATTGATAATGTAGCAGTGGTCGATTATATCCGTGCCAAAACTGTTGAGGATGGCGTAGTTCGCGTTTGGCCAATCGGATGTGTTACTAAAGGTCGCAAAGGTTACGAGTTGTCGGAAATGGAAGAGCTAGCTATTGCTGGCGTGGTAGCCTTCAGCGATGATGGGGATCCTGTCTGGGATTCTAATATTATGAGACTAGCTCTGGCGTACAGTAAAGACTTGGATCTACCGATTAGTAATCATTGCCAGGATCATACTTTATCCAAAGGCGGGGTTATGTGTGAAGGTCCAGTGTCGACTCGGTTAGGACTCCCGGGTATACCGGCCGCAGCTGAGGAAGCGATGGTCGCTAGAGATATAGCTCTAGCTGAATTAACTGGGGGTAAGTTGCACGTTGCACATTTGAGTACTGCTGGATCTGTAGCATTGGTCAGGGAAGCAAAAAATAGAGGCTTGAGTATAACAGCAGAGGTTTGTCCCCACCATTTATTATTGACTGACGAGAGGGTTTTGACCTCGTCTGATGATATGAATGGTATATCACCTAATGATAGTTACGACACTTCTACGAAGGTATATCCCCCGTTACGCACATCGAATGATGTGCGAGCTTTGATAGACGGGCTTAACGAAGGTGTTATAGATTGTATAGCTACTGATCACGCTCCCCATGACATTGCGAGTAAACAGGTTACTTATGAAGAAGCGTCTTTTGGTATCAGTGTATTAGAAACTGCGGTGGGGTCTCTGTGTCAGTTGGTTCATTCTGGTCAGCTGAGTTTATCTACTCTAATAGATAGATTGACAGTAGGTCCCGCGAAAGTGCTCGGAGCTCAATGCGACGCTTATAAAAGTTTAGAACCTAATACAGCTGCAGATTTAGTATTAATAGACCCTGACAAGGAGTGGACGGTCGATTCCGAATTGTTTGTCTCCAAAGGCCGGAATACTCCCCTAAATGGGGCGACATTACGAGGGCTAGTACAAATGACCATTGTAGATGGAGGGATTGTGTATCAAGGTCCAGATGTAGGCGGAAAGGAGTAGGAGTGTGGCTGTAACATATTTGGTGTTGGCTGATGGATCAGTTCATACGGGAGAAGCATTTGGTGCTGTAAGCGATGCTCATGGCGAAGTGGTATTTAATACAAGTATGACGGGTTATCAAGAAGTATTAACGGACCCATCATATGCTGGGCAACTAGTAACTTTGACCTATCCTCTTATAGGTAATTATGGTATTAACCTTGATGATGTAGAATCCAGAACTATACAAGTATCAGGGTTGGTTGTTAGAGAGTGTTGTGATGAACCTAGTCACGGGTCAAGTAGAACTACACTGCATGAGTATTTATCAGAGTACGGTATACCAGGGATAGCAGGTGTGGATACTCGTGCTATCACTAAACGATTGAGAAACCAAGGTGTGATGTCAGGAATTATTTCGACAGATGATCCGAGTAAGTCTTTAAAAAGATTAGCTACACTCCCTAATTATGATGATTTGGATTTAGTTAGCACGGTAACAACTTCGGAGCACTATACATGGGAGCCGGGGACTAAAACCGGGATAAACTCGTCGTATCGTATCTTGGTGAATGATGTAGGGCTGAAATACAATGTGCTTCGCCTCTTGGAACAGCGTGGTTGCGAAGTAATAGCAATACCAGCGAACACATCGGCAGAAGATATGTTGGCTCTTGAGCCTTCTGGTATTCTATTTTCGCCTGGCCCGGGAGATCCGCGGCACCTTGATTATATTGTTGAAAATGTCAAGAAAGTCTTGGGAAAGGTGCCAGTAATGGGAATATGCCTTGGCCATCAGTTGATAGCCAGAGCACTGGGAGCTAATACGTACAAGTTAAAATTTGGCCATAGAGGTGGTAATCATCCGGTCAAAGATATGGAGACGGGACGAATCTATATTACTGCGCAAAACCATGGGTATGCGGTAGATGGAGATTCGTTGCCTTCGGGTTTGGATGTGTCTCACGTGAATTTGAACGACGGGACAGTCGAAGGGCTAATCCATCGGGAAATACCATTGTTCACGATTCAGTATCATTCAGAAGCTGCTCCAGGTCCAAAGGATAATGAGTATCTCTTTGATAAGTTTATTGATTTGATTAATGAGAGGTGATGATTCGGATAAATAATATTTAAACTCAGCCAAATAGGTTGATAACCAGCACCAATCTTCTTCTAGTTATTATTAATTTCTTTTTGCAATATTTGGAGGTTTTGTGTCTTCTTTTAGTATGGTTTTATTAGAGGAGGGGGTTGAGGTGGAGCTTCCGACGAGTTTGTCGGACGCGTTGGGTTTGTTGGACCAAGTGGTGCCAACATTTAGTTGTAATAATTATGGATATCAGATAGGTACAATAAATAGGGCTCAGTTGGGTAGTAATTGGGGTTTGTCAGTAGCCTTGATAGATAAAACTAATAATCAGACTGTTGATGAACCAGTGGGATGTGTTGAACTGGAGAAAGTGGACGAATGTCGTGTAAATTTTAAAGTCCCCCCCAGATCGCAACAAGAGTTCCCTGGGATGAGTAAATTTGATTGGGATGGAAAGCTTTACGGTTCGTTCATCTATCAGATGCTTAATACACTTTATGATAGGCAACTAATAGATCTACCAGGTAGGCTTCCTCAAGTTTAGATAAAGTTTGGTATATTAGGGGTATTACGGCGGAAGGAGCCAGTAGCAGTGGTTGAAGGGTTAGATAGACTCCAGAAAGTGTTGGTTATAGGTTCAGGTCCTATTGTTATAGGGCAAGCGGCGGAATTTGATTATGCAGGAACGCAGGCGTGTAAATCCCTTCGGGAAGAAGGAATAACAACCGTCCTGATCAACTCTAACCCGGCGACTATAATGACCGATAGTGATATCGCCGATAAGGTGTATATTGAGCCACTCACAGTAGAGGTTATCGATAGGATAATCGACAAGGAGCGGCCGGATGGTATATTGCCAACTCTTGGTGGACAGACGGCTTTAAATTTGGCGGTAGCACTGTCTGACGAAGGTGTGTTAGACAAATACGGGGTAAAGTTACTGGGCACCCCGCTAGATACAATACGAAAGTCTGAAGATCGAGATTTCTTTCGTAGTTTTCTACATGAAATTGGTGAGCCTGAACCGCCAAATATCACCGTTTCTACTGCGGAAGACGCGCGTCAATTTGCCACAGAAACCGGATTGCCTCTAGTGATTCGTCCTGCTTATACACTTGGAGGTACGGGTGGTGGAATAGCAGAGACTTGGGATCAATTTGAAGCGATTGTTGAATCTGGGCTGGCCTCTAGTCCTATTTCTCAAATTTTATTGGAACGATCCCTTGTTGGATGGAAAGAGATTGAATATGAAGTAATCAGGGACGGAGCGGATAATTGTATTACTATTTGTAATATGGAAAATCTGGATCCAATGGGAGCACATACAGGAGACAGTATTGTTGTGGCTCCTAGTCAGACCTTGACTGACAAAGAATATCAGATGTTACGTAGTGCGAGTCTTAAGATAATTAGAGGTTTGGGAATTGAGGGTGGTTGTAATATTCAAATGGCCCTTAGGCCCCACCCTGACGTTGAGAAGGTAATTGCTTCCGATTGGGATGCTGACTCTCCGTATTACATAATTGAAGTGAATCCACGTGTGAGCAGAAGTTCCGCGTTAGCAAGTAAAGCTACCGGTTATCCCATTGCGCGTGTCTCAGCTAAGATTGCTATAGGTAAACGATTGGATGAAATCCCTAATGCAGTTACAAGTACTACTGGAGCGGCATTTGAGCCTGCTCTTGATTACTGTGTCGTCAAAATTCCCAGGTGGCCATTTGATAAATTTCCCAACGGTGATCGGCATGTTACTACTCAAATGAAAGCTACCGGCGAAGTAATGGCTGTGGATAGGTCGTTTGAATCAGCATTGCAAAAAGCAGTCCGCTCTTTAGAGATAGATAATAGAACCTTGCTTTGGGAAGATTCGGCATGGTTGCAAGAACAAAGTAGTGAATTAGATTTGGATGCACTTCCCTTATATCCAAATGATTTACGGCTGTGGGCGATAATGGCCGCTTTACGTCGTGATTGTACATCTCAGTATATTCAAGAGAGGGCCTATATTGATCCGTGGTTCATAAGTGCGCTTGAACGTATAGTAAACATGGAACGACGGCTTCTATCAGAGAAATTAGATGGCACATTGCTACTACAGGCGAAAAAGCTAGGTTTCTCTGATAGGCAAATAGCTACTTTAGCCGACATGCTTCCCGAACAGGCTCGCCAACTGCGCATTGGATTGGGTATTCGACCTGTGTATAAAATGGTGGACACCTGCGCTGCTGAGTTCGAAGCAGTCACCCCATATTATTACAGTAGTTATGACAATGAGAATGAAGCACCATGTTTAATGGCTGAGAAAGCTATAGTCATTGGTAGTGGTCCAATTAGAATAGGTCAGGGTATTGAATTTGATTATTGTAGTGTCCATGCGGCAATTGCTTTGTCAGAATCTGGCATAAATAGTGTTATGATCAACTCTAATCCAGAGACTGTCTCTACTGACTTTGATACCAGCAACAGGTTGTATTTCGAACCGCTAGATGAGGAGGCTGTTAGAGACATAATTGATAATGAGACCATCGAGGGTACGGCACCTGCCTCAGTAGTGCAATTTGGCGGTCAGACCGCAATAAATCTCTCCCAGTTATTAGATCAAGTGGGTTTGCCTATACTAGGATCCAGTGCGGAAACAATAGATATTGCTTCTGACCGTCATAAATTTGAAGCATTTATGGCTAGGTTAGGTATACCTCAGCCGCCAGGGGCTGCCGTTGCGTCAGTCGAAGAGGCTTTAAATATTGCTCAGACTATTGGGTATCCAATAGTTGTCAGGCCAAGCTATGTGCTAGGCGGAAGGGCGATGGAGATCGTACAAAATGCCACGGAATTGATCAGATATCTGACGGTCGCTACACAAGTTACACCTGATCAAAGGGTATTAGTCGATCATTACGTTGAGGGTAAAGAGTGTGAAGTTGATGCGATATGTGACG
>VFFT01000056.1 GCA_009392775.1 SAR202 cluster bacterium
CGATATGACTACCATAGCCGAACGAATGGCCCAATTTTCATGTTCTCTAACGTACGATGAAATACCTGCAGATGTGGTACATCTTGCTAAACGTATGATGATCGACACGATTGGATGTGCAATCGGCGGATACACTAGTGAACCGAGTAAGATTGCTCGAGATTTGGCGTCAACTGTTATCTCTCTTAACCCCTGTACCGTTATAGGCAGTGGTCAAGAAAGCAGTCCGGATTTAGCTACTTATGCGAATGGAGTCATGATTCGTTATCTTGATTACAATGACGGATACACTGCTAAACAATCCGGACATCCGAGCGACAGCATTGCTGCTGTCTTGTCAGCTACCGAATTGGCTGGTCAGGGTGGCAAGAGAGCTATTGTTTCAACCATCGTCGCATATGAAATCTTCTGTCGATTGGGTGATGCAGCAAACTTGGACTATTTGGGTTTTGATCATGTCACGAATGGATGTGTAGCAAGCGTTTTAGGCGCAGCGAGAGGGATGGGCCTATCCGTAGAACATACAACTCAAGCTATTAATCTGGCTATAGCACCAAATATAGCCCTTCATCAAACCAGAGTAGAAGTATTGTCGCATTGGAAAGGATGTGCATATGCTAATGCTAGTAGGAATGCAGTATTTGCGGCTTTGCTTGCTGAGAGAGGACTAACCGGCCCAGCTCCCATTTTTGAAGGAGTAAATGGATTCTTCAAGGTTGTAACTCGTGATTCGTATGAGCTAGATCAGTTTGGCGGTAATGGAGAGCCCTTCAAAATTTCGGAGTGTACGATCAAGAGATTTCCTCTAGGGTTGTATTCCCAAACCGTGGTTCAGGCTGCGCTGGAAGCTAGGGACAAAGTACCAAACTTTGATGTTGACGAAGTTGCAGAGGTTAATATACGGACGTTGACAAGGGCTATCAACATTATGGCCGATGACGAAGAGAAATGGGACCCTAAGACTAGGGAAACTGCCGATCATAGTATGCCCTATACAACCGCTGTTGCACTGACTTACGGTTTTGTTAACCAAAATCACTTTGATGATGAATATATTAGGAACGAAAAATTATTGTCTTTGACTAGTAAAGTAAAAATTGAAGAGTCTGAGGAAGCAAATCTTAGGGTTCCTGAAGCTATGCTATGTTATATGGATGTAGTAATGAAGTCGGGAGAAAAATATTCCTCTGAAGTTCCATACCACAAGGGGCATTATAAAAACCCTATGACCGACGAGGAAGTTGAATTTAAATTTCGCTCATTGGTCAAAGATTTGTTGAGCCCAGCCCAGACTGATGAGCTTTTAACTCGTCTGTGGGACCTTGAAAACATAGATGATATCGGCGAAGTTATGAGGCTTACCAAAATCTGAGGCATGACTTCAGCACCATAGGTTTGGCTTACTTTATATCTGGATGAAACCCAGAATGGTCTTCAAACGAACCTTTGTTGGGGTAAATCTGATGGTAAAGTCCGCGTGCTCGGTTGGTTATGTAACTATGGGCACGGTCTCGTAATTCACTTGGCCTCTGCTGTTGCAGATGGTATTCAGGACTAAGTAGGGGACTCCCATCTTCTAGTTCCCATATGCAGAGGTATTTGAGTACTCCTTGTCCTTCTTCTAATTTAAATCTACGGGCGCTGATGTAGCCTGGAATTTCTAACCTTTCTACTAGGTGCTCTTCGTTATACCATTCGTTAAATTCATCTTCGTGGTCAGGATCAACTTCCATCATCACTACCATGATGGTGCTTCCGATATGCTGAGTTTCATGTTGCTTATCTTTCCCAGACATAACTACTCCTATTAACACGCTGAATGCCATTTAGCGGGCTTCGTAGTATATTAATATATAGTTCATACTGCCGAATACCCTTTCATCAGTCAGAAGACCCTCATTTCTTATAGTTTCATCCTAATGTCTTTTGTGATACGGAATATTAGTCGGCTTATAAGTTGATGGTTTTTGTTTGATTCAATCTATTATTAATAGTTCCAACTACAAATGGTGGGTATTTGGAACTATAGCGATCGGTATATTCCTATCAGTTATGGATATTGGTGCTATTCAGGTAGCGCTACCAGTAATTGAGAGTTATTTCCAAACAGATTTGCCTACCGTTCAATGGGTGGTTGTGGCATATGCCCTGTCTATCTGTGTATTACTGCTTCCTATGGGTAGGCTGGGAGACCTTATTGGTCGCAAACAGGTCTACATTGCGGGCTTCAGTATCTATGTCGTAGCGGCAGCTGTTTCGACTATTTCTCCTGATGTATTCATGCTGATAGGTTTTCGTATAGCGCAAGGTGTTGGATCGGCAATGATTCAGAGTAACGCAATGGCGATGATTATCTCTGTATTTCCCAGTAGCGAACGCGGTAAGGCTCTCGGATCAAACATGAGTATAGTCGGATCGGGTTTTATAGTGGGACCTGCTCTTGGTGGGTTTCTGGTTAGTTATTTTGATTGGTGGGCTGTGTTTTTTATTAATGTGCCTATTGGCATAGTCGCAATCTTGGTTGCTGTGTTAGTACTGAGATCAGACAAAGCGGCTAAGAATGATACTCCAACAAACCGCTTTGATTGGCTAGGGGCAATATTCTCTGGCGTTGCGTTATTCCTTTTGCTTTTGATTGTCGGAAATGGAACCAAGTTCGGGTGGGCATCCCCATTAATATTGATTTCAACAGGTTTATTTGTCATTTTCACAATGGGATTTATTTTCTGGGAACTACGTTACCCTCATCCAATGCTACAGTTGCGGCTGTTCAAAAGGCGTTTGGTAGCTCTCGGCGTCACAGCGGGATGGCTATCTTTTTTCGGCATTTCAGCAACGCGGTTTCTATTGCCTTTCTATCTTCAGAAACTATTGGGTCTTACTCCGGGTCAAGTTGGCCTGCTATTGATCCCTGCAGCTGTGTGCATGATCATATTTGGGCCACTTAGTGGGCGATTATCGGACAGGTTCGGATGGCGATACTTGACCATGGGAGGGCTCGGATTATCTACTATGGCTTCGTTTGTTTTAGTACTAACCCTTACTGAAACCTCCTCAGTTATTTTGATTGTTGCTATGCTGATGCTCCAAAGTGCGGGACTCGGACTGTTTAACTCTCCAAATAATAGTTCTATTTTTAGTGCTGTTGAACCGTCGGATTTTGGTGTTGTATCAGCATTAACGCAACTAGTTAGAAATTCTGCAAACGTCCTAAGTGTCGCTTTGGCTACCAGTATCGTAGTTACAGTAATGGCATTCAGGGGTGCGCCCCCTAGTTTGGATTCTGTTTCTCCCGATGTAGCTTTGGCTTTTGTAGATGGTTTGAGGTTGGCTTTCCTTGTATTGGGGTGCTTTACGTTAATAGGTTTCTTAATAGCATTCATACGGGGAGAGAGAGTAGTGGATTCCAACTAGTATGAATATATATTCGCTATTGAATGTTCTGCTCAGTAATTGAAAACTGATTTACTTATTTGTGGTACATTACCCGTGGAGGATCACACTAGTTTCGAAGTTAAGGAGATTTTCATGTTGGACTATAAACCTAATATCGTCCTATCGAACCAAGAATATAATGTTGTCGGTACGAGACCAGTACGCCATGACGGACCTGATAAGGTAATGGGCAGAGCGAGATATGCTGCTGATATACATCTTCCCCGTATGTTACATGCTAAGATCTTGAGAAGTCCTCATGCGCATGCTGTTATTAAACATATTGATGCTAGTCAAGCGTTAGCTCTTCCTGGTGTCGTGACAGTAGTGACTGCTGATGATTTTCCTAACATATCTCCTGATTTATCCGAACAGGATGAAGGAGCAGCTGTTAATTACGGTTTCTATAGTAGAAATGTTATCGCTAGAGAAAAAGCTCTGTATAAAGGTCACGCAATTGCTGCTGTAGCTGCTAATAGTCAGCATGTGGCCGAACAGGCTCTTAATTTAATTGACGTAGAATACGAGATTTTAGATCCAGTGTTAGATGCCTATGCCGCAATGGATGAAGGAGCAGCGATTCTTCATGAGCGTTTAGTCATGTTGGCAAATCCAGCCCAACGCTCTGGGGGTTGGGGAGACGGGGGAACTCCTACCAATGTCTCAAATCATTTTGAATTCGAACTTGGTGAGGTAGAAGAAGGTTTCAAGGAGGCAGACGTAATTGTTGAACGAGAGTATCACACCAAGCCTGTGCATCAAGGTTATATTGAGCCTCATTCAGCCACTGCCCAATGGAATACGGATGACACCGTAACTATCTGGGCTAGTAGCCAAGGCCATTTTGCTCTCAGAGATCACACATCTCGAATATTGGGCGTCTCCGTTTCAAGAGTAAAAGTTATCCCTATGGAAATAGGCGGTGGATTTGGAGGAAAAGGTCAGGGTGGCTGTTATATTGAACCGATCGTCGCTGCATTGGCTCGTAAGGCAGGGCAACCTGTAAAGTTAGCTATGAGTAGACCCGAAGTATTTGTCGGTACTGGCCCGACCGCTGGGACTCATATCAGAGTGAAACTTGGAGCGACTAAAGAGGGAAAGTTTACTGCTGCTCATGCGACATTGATATATGAAGCGGGTGCATTCCCAGGGTCTCCAGTACCATCTGGATGTAGAACCATGTTAGCCCCGTACGAGATTCCTAACTCGTTTATAGAGGGCTACGATGTTGTAACTAACGTCCAGAAATCGGCAGCCTATAGGGCACCCGGATCACCGCCTGCATCTTTTGCTGCCGAACAGGCAATAGACGAGTTGTGTGACCAACTCAACATGGATCCAGTGGAGTTCAGGTTGTTGAACGGAGCAAAGGAAGGCAGTCGACAGCCAACAGGCCCAGTCTACAGAAAGATTGGTTTTATAGAATGTATGCAAGCTGCTCAACAGCATCCTCATTGGAATACACCATTGGAAGGTCCGAACAGAGGGCGGGGTATAGCTGCTGGTTGTTGGTTTAACGGCACTGGTCCAGCTAGCGCAGTGGTTAGTGTGACTCCTGACGGGACAGTCAGCTTGGTAGAGGGCTCTCCCGATATTGGTGGGAGTAGGGCAGCTATGGCCATGCATGTTGCTGAGGTGCTTGGCATTGCTGCAGAAGATGTAAAGCCATCGATAGCTGATACTGACTCTATTGGATATAGTTCTGGGGCTGGTGGCAGCGGTGTAACTTTTAAGATGGGTACAGCTGTATATCAGGCTGCGGAGGACGTTCGCGAACAGTTAATAGAAAGAGCAGCCAAGATTTGGGATGTATCAAAAGAAGATGTGGAATATGAGCACGGATCAATGAAACACAAATCTGATCCCGAATTGCAGCTCAGTTTTGGCCAAATAGCGCGTAGGTTAAATGGAACAGGTGGGCCAATAATAGGCAGAGGTACCGCTAACCCCGGAGGAGTTGGAAATGCATTTGGTGTACATATTGTTGATGTGGAAGTAGACCCTGATACAGGGAAAGTTGATATATTGCGCTACACCACGATACAGGATGTGGGGAAAGCTATTCACCCTAGCTATGTTGAAGGGCAAATTCAAGGAGGGGCTGTTCAGGGTATTGGTTGGGCGCTTAACGAAGAATATTACTTTAATGATGACGGCTCTATGATGAATTCAAGTTTTCTTGATTACAGGATGCCGATAAGTTTAGACCTTCCTATGATTGATACTGTTTTAGTTGAAGTGGCGAATCCAGGCCATCCGTTAGGAGTGAGAGGAGTTGGTGAAGTCTGCTTAGTGCCTCCGATGGCGGCGGTTGCTAATGCCATATCTCATGCTATAGGTGCCAGAGTCGAGAACCTGCCTATGAATCCAGGAGTAGTTCTGGAAACCATATGGAATAAGACCAATAGTTAGATTTTAGCGGAAATAGGGGTTGATCGTAATCAACCCTTATTTCGGATATCCAATAACTGTTTCAGAAATGTTTCAGTATTAAATCGGATTAATTATTAATCGCTTAATTCGATACATTGTGGTGTTCAATGTCCTTACCAAACTCTAGTGGTCGACTTGATGTTATTGTGATCGGTGGAGGCCCCGCTGGTAGCACGGCTGCTACTATGTTGGCTAAACACGGATGTTCTGTGCTTTTATTGGAACGTTCTGAATTTCCTAGAGACCATGTAGGAGAGTCATTATTGCCAGCAAGTATTCCTGTATTAGAAGAATTAGGTGTTATAGACGAGGTTCAACAGGCTGGATTTTTGCCTAAGTGGGGCGCCACTATGATTTGGGGCATAGATAAGGAACCGTGGAGTTGGTACTTCAGGGAAACTAATGAACAATACCCACATTCTTATCAGGTGTGGCGTCCACAGTTTGACAAGATACTTTTGGATAACAGCCGTAAGCACGGTGTTGATGTACGGGAGAAGCACAGGGTAGTACATGTGGTGTTTGAAGGCTCCAAAGCCGTTGGAGTGAAATATGTTGACGATTTTGGAAACTCTAAAATAGCCAATGCTGAATATATCGTAGATGCTAGTGGACAGCAAAATGTACTCGGAAGCCAATTAAATACAAAAAAAGAAGATCGATTCTTTAGGAACCTAGCAGTCTATGGTTATTACACTGGTGTTCCTAAGCTGCCTGAGCCTGCTCACAATAATATATTCATAGAGTCGTACGAAAATGGATGGTGTTGGAACATTCCATTACACAACGGACATAATAGTATAGGGATAGTCGTTGATGGTGCCTCTAACCAAAACAGTATTCAAGAACTCGGTGCAGAAACATTTTACATCGGAGAACTGTCTAAGGCTTCTTACATATCACGTCTGCTAGAGACAGCTGAACTACAATCTGTGCCTTCCGTAATAAAGGATTGGTCCTATTCTTGCAGTCCTATGGTTGGAGACGGATATATCCTTGTCGGAGACGCTGCTTGCTTTATTGACCCACTGTTCTCATCTGGCGTTCATCTGGCACTTATGTCGGGCGTATTGTCTTCAACTTATATTAATACGTCGAAACGCGATGAAACTTTGGGGTTGGCGAGTAGATCTGTTTACGAGGACCTATACATGAAAGAATATGGGCATTTTAGAGAACTTGCTAGATTGTTTTATTCGAGTAACCGTTCCGTTGAATCATATTTTTGGGAAGCTCGCAGAGTATTAGACGCGGACATTAGTTTGTCTCCTAGAAATGCTTTTATTCAAGCGGTTGCTGGTCAATCTGCTCGCGGATATGAGCGCGTTGTACTTCAACATGGTGATCTGCCAAAAAATTTTCTCGGCTCTGTTAACCAGATAGAGTCAGAGGTTCAACGGAGGTCAGAAGAGTTTACTCAATTGTCTGTGGATGGAGGCTCTTCTTTTCTAAAGAGCTTATCGGTGATTCCAAAACTATCAGAAGGTGTTGTTTTGGAACGAAAGCCAGTTTTAGGAGAGGGAATATTTAACTGGGGTTACGTACTGAACACTAAAAACAGAAACAACGGACTCGAGTGCAGTGAGTTAGTTGCGGTGTTAATTTCGAAGATGGACGGGCAGTCTACGTTGAGCGAGCTACTGGACCTGTTCAAGGAGCTAACGCCAGAGGGTGATTGGCCTAATTTGAGGCAAGCACTTATGAATAGTTTGAGGTTGCTTTATATAGATGGTGTTATAGAGCGATTCTCTTCAGAAGCTTAAGTTATTATCAGGGTACTGATCGTACAAATAAGATCAGTACCCTCTAGTTGCAAATTGATCTTTATACCAGGACTCCGAATCCAGAGTACGTGCAGATCTCGATTCTATTACCATCAGGGTCATTAAGGTAGAATGCTCTTTGACCGTCATTCCTAGTCTGGATATCGGTGCACTCTACACCCATCTGGGTCAACTCTATGCGTGTCAAATCGATGTCGTCTACCTCAAACGCTGTATGGTGTGAAGGTGCAGAAGGAGCATCTATATTTTCAATGATGTGGACCATTGCACCACTGGGTAGCTGTAACCAATATAGGTGATCACCATTTACCATTTTAGGGATCTGCTTTAACCCCAATACTTCTTGATACCATTTCAAAGCGGCATCTTTGTCTTTAACATTGTATGTGATGTGATTAATGTTCCGTAAGCGAGTTGTTGCGCTGAGCATTGATTGCCTCCCAAATGTCTTCAATTATGCGTGAAAGTGTAGTGGGCAGGCGTGTTCTGTGTCAATTATTAGAAGATTATTCTTCCATATTTCTTTTAACAGAGTTAATTGACCAATATTTGGGCTACCCATAAAATGACCGCACCATCACCACAAGTGCTAATCATATGTTAGGAGGATATTTATGACTCAGCAAAACCTCCCCCAAGTTTTAGAAGGGGTTCGAATATTGGAACTAGCGAGATGGCAGGCAGCTCCCCGAGGAGGGATGATCCTTAGAGATATGGGAGCTGAAGTCATAAAGGTAGAATGGAGAAAAGGAGCTGACCTACGTAATTCTGGACCCTTTGTTGGAGATATGAGTGTGCAATTCGCAGCTTATAACAGGGGAAAGAAAAGTATCACCCTAAATACTAGGCATCCAAAAGGCAAAGAGATGTTTTTGGATTTGGTCAGGGTATCTGATGTCGTATTGGAGAACTTTAGACCTGGGACAATGGAGCAAATGGGATTTAGTTATGAAGAGATGTGCAAAGTTAACAAAGGAATAATACTTGCCTCGGTCTCGGGATTTGGCCAATATGGACCATACAGAGACAGGCAGTGTTTTGACCCTATCATCCAGGCTATGAGTGGAATTGGACATCAGACAGGGCGAGGTTTTGATCAACCAATTATGGCCGAGGGACCTATTATGGATCGCACTGCTGCGTTACATGCCACCATTGGTATACTGGGCGCTTTGCGGTATCGTGACCGTACTGGTGAAGGGCAATGGTTGGAAGTAGCAATGATGGATGGGGGTATCACATTAGAAGAAGTTGCATTAGCTATGTGTCATGAGACTAAAACGAATGACTTTCAGCGCGGTGGGTCATTTATCCAATGTAAAGATGGATGGATTACTACAGGTGCGGCGAGAGCTGTGTACTGGGAGCGTATGTTAAAACTAATGGGATACGATGAATTGGCTGATGATCCGGAATTTTCGGCACCCATGTTTGCGACAGACCAGGCGGAAGTGAGGATGGAATTACTGCACGAGTGGTGTGAGGAGCGTACTGTAGCAGAAGCCGAATCATTGTTGGTAGGAGCCGATATACCAGTAGGACGGGCCATGAGCATTCCTGAGGTTCTTGAAGATCGTCAAATTTGGGAACGTGACGTTATGATGGAGATGGATATCGATGAGCCTGGAGGAAAGAAAATACTGGCCCCAGGCCCCACAATTATAAAGTTTTCAAAGACTCCTACGACTGCGGGCCCTATACCAAAATTTGGTGAACATAATACGGAGATATATACCAGTTTGCTTGGTATGAATTCAGACGATCTTTCAGAACTGCGAGAAGATGGGGTTATTGGGTAGATTGTAGGGAGCAGTATTAGTTGAAAGCAGGTATTACCTCCTCTGCGAATAGTTTCATGGAGTTCATGACCTTAGAGTGCTCCATATCGCCAAAGAAAAAATTGCACCCGAAATATCCAATGCCTTGCTGTTCAAGAGATTTAATCTGGTTGATACATTGTTCAGGAGTTCCTATGACCGCTCGGTTGTGCAGTAGATAATCATAAGTTGGCGGGTTTTCACGTCGATTCTTGAGCCAATCCTTTAAGTCATGATTGACCTCGCTGCTTTCTTTAAATGATGCCCTCCATTGACCAACATCTAGTGTCCAGTTAAGGGCGTGTTCGGTGTCTTCGATCGCCTGTTTTTCTGTTTCCGCAACGTAACAGTATCGGAAAAAAGGTATATTTTGGGTCGGGACACTATATCCGGATTTTTTGGATAAAGCGTCAAATCGGTGTACTAGGTCTACTGCATCGGGCGTGTCTAGAACGACTCCAACACAAAGGCAGTGACCGGTAGATGCTACGAACTGTAGCGTTTCTAGGGTGCGAGATGCTCCTATGTATACTGGAGGGTGAGGATCCTGGAGTGGTTTCGGAACTAAGTTTGTTTTGTAAGCACTATAAAAATCGCCTGAGTAAGTGTATTCCGGTGTTGTCCAAATACCTTCTACCATTTTGATCGCTTCTTGAAAACGTTGTTGGCTGGTGGATTGGTCTACAGTGTATCCACTGTATTCATAACTTGCTGCACCTCTACCATAGCCTATATCTAGTCTACCTCCGCTAATAACGTCTAGGGTGGCTGTGTCTTCTGCTAATCTAATAGGATTGTGAAGCGTTGGTACTATGACAGCCGTACCGATTCTGATGTTTTCAGTTCTTGCAGCTATACTGCCCGCTATGATTAAGGACGACGAGCTAAGGCCATAGCGTGAAAAGTGATGTTCTGCCAACCAGACGCTGTCGTAGCCTAGTTCTTCGCCGTATATGGATTGGGCTATCATTTGATCGATAAGCGTCTTAGGATCTGATCCTTCAGGCCATGGTATATGTGAAAATATGCCAAACTGCATAATTGCTTCTCCAGTATTATCCGTCGACATTATACTAGGCACGCGTGCAGAATTCAGTCTACTTCAACAGTTTTGGGAAATCTAGATCGGAGTCCAACAGTAGTATTACTTGTAATTAGGATATGACTGTGGATTGCTTAGGTTTCTAACACTAGATACAATATATATAGGTTAATTGTTTCATGATAGTGAGGGACGGAAAAGTAATAGTTATTCTCCTACATTTATTATCTAATGAATAAGATTATCTTCACCCTCTCACATAGATTTTCTCTCCAAAGCCCTTGTACTAGCTCACGTTGTCGTGAGAATGGGTTTAGTAAGTGACTATTCTTACTAGGCTGGCATTGCAACGTAGATCTGTGACGGTTCTAATCATCGTGTTAGTGCTATTGGCTGGATTGTTCACCTATGCGAACTTGGAACGAGAGTTATTTCCG
This sequence comes from SAR202 cluster bacterium, assembly GCA_009392775.1. The sequence goes on from VFFT01000056.1 coordinate 10,949, forward strand.
GAAATTGAATTTCCTAATATCC
>VFFT01000057.1 GCA_009392775.1 SAR202 cluster bacterium
TTTTCTTAGTGAGTTAGGCGGTAGACTAGAGTCAGACGATTAGTTATGCGCCAGTCAGGCGTTACTGGTGGCAACGACTGGACTTGAACCAGTGACCTAGCGCTTATGAAGCGCCCGCTCTAACCGACTGAGCTACGCTGCCACTCTGAGTCTTATGGCCAATCGCCAAGTTCGACTCGTTATTAATACTACATTTACGTGTAGGATTGTTCAAGGTTATTTGAGCGGAAGTTATCAAATATAGTAAGTGAATGTTTATATTAGTGAGCGCGTTTATGTTCACTCTAAAAATATATCTCCGCTTTGTCCTCCAGTCTTCCGTAATAATCTTATCTGGTCTATATGTATCTTGTGATCTACTGCCTTGCACATATCGTAGAGTGTTAGACATGCTACTGAAACTGCTGTCAGAGCCTCCATTTCTACACCGGTTTTAGATGAAGTAGAAGCTGTACCGGTTACAACCAGTCTGTTATTGGCGGGGTCTATCTCAATTTGGACGTCAACTTTATTGAGTGGTAAGGGATGACACAGAGGTATAAGGGTTGATGTTTGTTTTGCACCCATTATCCCTGCCAGTTGGGCAATGGTTATGACGTCGCCTTTTTTCATTAGCCCCTGCTGTATAAGCTCTATCGTCTTCGGTTGGACGATGACATACCCACCGGATACTGCCTCTCGGTCAGTTATGGGTTTGTTTCCCACGTCGACCATATTTACAGCACCTTGTTCGTCTATGTGTGTAAGGGACAGATCATTGTCTTTTCCATGGTTGGTCATCGTTTAGTACTCCTTTTAGGTCTGCGAGGAAGCTTGGATCGATTTCCGTTATTGGTATTTGGTCTGCTTGTTTTTTCTATTGTATATATGTTCGCTTCCATATTGGCTATTCGTTTAGCAATATCTATCCCAGGGGAGCGACGAGGCGGGGAAACTAATTGATATCTGACGTTTCTGTGTTCAAGTAGATTCTGCAATCGATCCCATAAGTCTTTGTTGGCGGTTCGTGAGGTTGCATTCCTCATGGCATTCAAAAGATATCTATCATTTGAGTACAAGACGGTTGGTATTTTCGGGTTGATAGACTCTATGCCTTTTATGGCTGCTAGTAATGTCATTCTCTGGGCAGTTGTAATTCTGTCGTTGCCGGAGAGTATTTGTCTCTGCTCTTGATCGCTTATGACCGCTGCCCAGCCACCTCTACCGCGGGTGCCTTTGCACGACCCGTGGATGGAGACTTCTGTTCCTAGGGTACTACTATTATTGGACGGATTGCGTGGCATATTACGACTCTAATAAGGTCTGTTTATCCACCGATTTGGTACATTTCTATTTTGTTGGAGGTAGATGTTCCTGCAGTATTTGAAGTTCTATCTTCAGAATATTTATCGTCTCGATTTTCCCAGCATGTTGTTATCAACGCTTTTAATTCCTCGGATGTTGCTCCGTCGCGCATTGGGTCTCTTAGGTTAAGGCCGGTCTCCCCGAATAGGCATGTATATAATCTTCCATCCGTAGATAATCTGGCCCTTGTGCATTGACCACAGAATGGTTGCGATACGGATGATATGATCCCGATTTCACCTGACCCGTCTTTATATTTATATCGACTGGCTACTTCTCCGGAATAATTCGGAGAAAGAGGCTCCAGTGGTAACTCTGTGTCTATTTTTTCTAAGATTTCAGACGCAGGAACTACTTCGTTTAGTTTCCATGAATTCAGATTTCCTACATCCATATACTCGATGAACCGTACTATCATTCCGGTTCCTTTGAAATGCCGCGCTAGGTCTACAATAGTGTGATCATTAACATCTTTTTGTACAACAGAATTTATTTTGATAGGTGATAGTCCGGCGCGGCGAGCTGATTCAATTCCTGCTAGAACCCTTTGGGTGTCGAATCCCCGACCGTTCATTGTCTTAAATAACTCGTCATCTAGGGTGTCTAGACTTACTGTTATCCTACTTAGGCCTGATTTCTTCAATGCTTCCGCTTGTTGCTCTAATAGGTATCCATTAGTAGTCAGGGTAAGATCTTTGATTCCTGACACCGCGTTTAAGAGAAACACCAAATGTTGAAGATTATTACGCATCAGTGGCTCACCACCGGTGATTCGTATTTTTTCGACACCTAACTCGACGAAAATAGAGACAAGGAAGGTAATCTCTTCAAATGAAAGAATTTCTTCTTTTGGTAGAAATTCGTAGCTCTCTCCGAATATTTCAGCGGGCATACAATAAGTGCATCTGAAATTGCATCTGTCGGTTACAGATATTCTAAGGTCTTTCAAATTTCTATTAAACGTGTCTTTAAGCATTCGTAACTATTGCTGGTCGTTAATTAATTTAGGCAATATAGATGATACTTTTCTAAGAGCATCTGATCTATGACTCAGAAGGTTTTTTTCTTTCTGTTCAAGTTCAGACATGGTTTTTCGATATGATGGTAAATAGAATATAGGATCATATCCAAATCCATTATGGCCGCGTGGTTCATATTGTATCATCCCTGATATTGAGCCAACTACTGAACTCAATAGGTTTTCTCCCGAACAAATAGAAATCACGCATGTAAATCTAGCACTACGATTATGCCATGGGGTTCCGTGTAAATTGTTAAGAAGCAATTCAACTCTGTCAGAATCGTTTTTACACAATTCCCCACCATAACGAGCCGAATATATACCAGGGTCTCCACCCAGATGGTCTACTTGCAACCCTGAATCATCAGATAATGTGATCACCCCACTCAATATAGAATAACTCTTGGCTTTTAGGTATGAGTTCTGTCTAAATGACACTCCGGTTTCATCAACTTCCTCAGTTATACCGATGTCATCTAATGACAATAGTTCTATCGTCGTTGAAGATAGGAGTTGTTTATATTCAGCAAGCTTGCCCGGGTTGTGAGTAGCAATCAATAATTTGATCATTTATTCCTTAAATGGTCCCTTCAGATTCCAGATCAGATATATCCGCTGGGCTTAGACCGAGCCATTCTGTATATACCTTGAGGTTGTGTGCCCCAATGGTAGGCCCTGCATGATCTACAGATCCCGGCGTTCTGCTAAATTTTGGCACTATACCGAGCATCTTTGTATTACCAAGTTCAGAATCTTCTAATTCGATGATATCTTCTCGGGCGGCATAATGTGGGTCATTCATTATTTGTTCTGCCGTATATACTGGGCCAACAACACCTCCGGCAGGTATGAGGTTTTCCATAATGGTTTCGAGATTGAGGTTTCCTAGGTATTGTTGAAGTATTACGTTTAGGGCGTCCTTGTTTTCTAACCGGGCAGCGTTGTCTTTGAAGCGCTCGTCATCTATAACTTCTGACATTCCCATAGCTTCAGCTAAGTTCTCCCAGGTATTTTGGGATGTGGCAGATAGGCCTAACCATTGTTGGTCAAGTGTTTGGTACAGACTTCTTGGGGCGGCATCTGGGAAATCGTTACCTACTCGCTCTCTGACCAAATTTAATAAGTTGGCCATTGTGATATGAGGTATACATAATCGAAATAGTGGTTCAAACAAACTTACGTCTATCACTTGACCTGTGTTCCCTTGACCTGAATATTTCTTGGATTGTCTGTGGTACAAAGCCATCATGCTCGACATAGCACCGAAAACTCCAGCGATCTCATCTGCCAATGGTATGGGAGGTAGTACAGGCGGGGAATCTGGGAATCCGGTCATGCTGATATAACCACTCATACATTCTGCGATCGTTCCAAAGCCAGGACGGTCTTTATACGGGCCTGTTTGTCCAAATCCTGAGTATCGTACGAATATAAGTTCTGGGTTTGAGGCTAGTAATTCGTCTGGACCGAGACCCCAATTTTCCATAGTTCCGGGGCGAAATCCCTCTATTAAAATATCTGCTTCATTTGCTAGTCTTTTTAAGATACTTTGGCCTTTTGGCTTGGATAAGTCTAGGGTTATAGACTTTTTGTTTCTTGAGTGTACTTTCCACCACAAAGAAACGTCCTTGTAAAACGGTCCCCAATTGCGGAGGGGATCGCCTGTTTTAGGCCGTTCTATCTTTACAACTTCTGCGCCAAAATCGGCCATTAAGCTGCTAGCTGTCCCTCCAGCTACTATAATTGATAGATCTAGCACTTTAAGACCCGCTAAAGGGCCATTGTTTTTAGGTTGTTCCAATTAATTCTTTCCTAATGTGTGGGTTTAATAGAATATTGTCATTCTAGCTGTTGACTAATAAGTTATCTACTTAGCTGAATATTGGCTGAAATTTTACTACTGACTTATTAACTGCTATGTTATAATCTGTCCGCATTCTCAACTAGGTAGTAAATTATTTCATGATTGAGAACTATTTCCTTCAGTACGGGCTAATTGCTATATTTGGCATAATAGCTGTTATAGTCCCGACTGGTATGCTGCTCATCTCTTGGGTAGCTTCTAAGTTTGGCGTTCGTCCAAATAACCCTACTCAGGTCAAATCTGAAGCATATGAGTGTGGGGTGGAAACTATTGGCGGGCGATGGAACCAATTTCACTTCCGATATTATATGTATGCTATTTTGTTCGTTATTTTTGACGTGGAAGTAGTGTTTTTATACCCGTGGGCTACAAAGTTTCTTAAGCTTCAAACCTTTGCTCTCATAGAAATGGGAATATTCGTTTTGATTCTGCTTGTTGGTTTGATGTATGCATGGCGCAAAAAAGATTTGGAATGGAGGAGGGGATGACATGCTAAATATAGACCAAGGGTCATCACCTTTATCTGACAGGACTTGGGATGTAGACCAACATGAAGGAACATTGGTCAATGATCTGATAGCCACTTCTCAAAATAGGATACATATTCCGTCTATCGAGGTTCCAGAAGACCTTAAAGGTAATATCGTGGTTACTTCTGTAGATGCTCTAGTGAATTGGAGTCGCAAATCTGCACTATGGCCTGTATCGTTCGGACTAGCGTGCTGTGCTTTTGAAATGATGGCTACCGCTATGGGAAGATTTGACATTGGAAGATTTGGAATGGAGGCCTTTCGTGCCTCACCCCGCCAAGCTGATCTAATGATTATAGCGGGCACTGTAACTTGGAAGATGGCTGTGCCCATAAAGCGCATTTATGAACAAATGGCTGATCCGAAATGGGTCATATCAATGGGTGTATGTGCTACTAGTGGGGGGCCATACTTCGGATCTTATAGCGTAGTTCCCGGGGTTGATCACATCATACCAGTGGACGTTTATGTTCCAGGTTGCCCACCAAGACCTGATGCATTGTTGTACGGAATAATGGAACTTCATGAAAAGATCAAGCGCGAACAAAATTTGAGAAAGGGATTGTCGTAGGAGATTTTATGGTCGTATCTCACTTGTCGGGCATAGATTTGGCCGCGGCGATAGAGAAACGTTTTCCCGGCTCAGTACTGGACTCTGACCAGGCTGCTGTCTGGACTGAACACGGCATGATGCCCGATATAGCTGAGTACTTAAAAAACAATCCAGAGCTCAGTTTCGACTTTTTGAATTCTATTAGCGCAGTGGATTTCATAGAATATTTTGAAGTTGTGTATCATCTAACTTCTATTGTTAATCAGCATGATACTGTAGTAAAGACTAGACTGTACGGAAGAGAAGAACTCTCTATGCCTTCTGTATATCATGTGTGGAGAGGAGCAGATTTTCAAGAACGGGAAATCTGGGATCTGATGGGTATACGTTTCAATGGGCATCCCAATATGAAACGTCTTTTGTTATGGGAAGGTTTTGAAGGACATCCTCTCAGGAAGGATTTCCTGTGATTTTTGGTATTGGTAGTCTTGGAGATAAATTGGTTAGTTCCAGAGATAGACTAAACTATATGGATTCATCAAGGTTGGTCCTATGAATATGAGGACTGAGCCAATGACGGTGAATGTCGGACCTCAGCATCCGAGTACTCACGGAGTATTTAGGCTTAGGATAACTTTTGACGGTGAAGAAATAGTCGAAGTAGAACCGATATTGGGATACCTGCATCGTGGATCTGAGAAGCTTGCTGAAGAGCGTAATTACGTCCAAGTCGTAACCCTTACCGACAGGATGGATTACACATCATCCATGATAAATAATCAGGCATATTGCTTGGCCGTTGAGCAGCTTTTGGGAATTTCACCACCAAAAAGAGGGAAATATCTTCGAACTTTGGTGGCAGAGCTTCAAAGGATAGCGAGTCATTTGATTGCCGTCGGGTTTTTTATACAAGAACTGGGGGCGTTCGGCACCCCGTTAATGTATTCCTTTAGAAGTAGGGAACGCATACTTGATCTTTTTGAAATGCTATGTGGCGCTAGGGTTACGGTCAGCTATATGAGGCCTGGTGGTGTTTTTGCAGATACTCCGGACGATTTTTGGCCTGCTTTGGAAGTTTTTCTCAATGACTTCGCTGTTGAATTTGAAGAGATGGAACATTTGCTAATGGAAAACGAGATTTTGACCGCTCGAACCAGAGGCGTTAGCCCGATATCTTCAGATCTAGCGATAAATTGTTCTGTTTCTGGGCCTGTGCTTCGTGCAAGTGGTGTTAACTGGGATTGGCGTAAAATGAGTCCGTATGATGCTTATGAAGAAATGGAATTTGATATTCCAATTGGTAGAAATGGCGATAACTATGATCGTTTCTGGGTGCGCATGCAGGAGATAAAGCAAAGCATGCGGATTATTAGACAATGCATAGATATTATCGAGCCAGGTCCTGTACGCATAGCAGGTTTGCCATTGGTTCTCAGGCCAGAATCTGGAGTGGAGGCCTATGGTCGAGTAGAGGCGTCAAAAGGAGAATTGGCATTTTATTTGGTAAGTGACGGAGGAGTCGCGCCTTATCGGTGCAAAGTTAGGTCTCCGTCTCTGATAAATCTAACTATAACTGAACACCTTCTAGTTGGATGGACTTTGCCAGATATGATTGTTTCACTGGGTAGTGTGGACATAAATATGGGTGAGGTAGATCGGTGAACTGTCAGTTAGCCTCAGAAAGCATATTTTATCAAAATGCCTTGTATAGATTTATACACGATGCGGCAGGTACGTTTGTGCCCTGTTCGTTTTCCCACGTTATAGCGGGACTGGCCATAATGCTTATGTTGGTTAACTCTGTACTGCTTGGTGCAGCTCTAGTGACCTGGCTGGAGCGCAGGTTGCTGGGTAGGTTGCACAACCGGATTGGCCCAAATCGATGGGGCCCATTTGGATTGCTCCAGCCAATCGCGGATTTGGGGAAACTTATAACAAAAGAAGATTTGGTTCCATCCGGTGCAGATAGAATAATATTTACTGCTGTACCCCTGGTTATGATGGTGCCGTTGGTTCTAATGACAGCGGTGATACCCTTTGCGCAGGATACTATGCTAGCTGATCTAAATGTTGGGGTGTTGTTTATATTAGCTGTGAGCTCCGCCACTACCATTGGTATATTCATGGCTGGCTGGTCATCAAATAATAGGTACGCTCTTTTCGGGGCGGCCAGATCCGTCGCTGTATTGATCAGTTACGAAGTCCCTGTGGTTATATCCTTGTTGGGTGTAGTGATGATCAGTGGGTCTATGTCGCTGAACGATATTGTTCACGCTCAATCAATTCCATTTTTGTTAGTTCAGCCGATAGCATTATTTGTTTTTGTTACTGGTATGTCTGCAGAGCTGAATCGGACGCCGTTCGACATAGCTGAGGCAGAGTCTGAGATAATATCTGGATATCATACTGAATATAGCGGTATAAAATTTGCTCTCATATTCGCTACTGAAACCGGTGCTATGTTGGTAGTATCCGCGGTGATAACCACTTTATTCTTGGGTGGCTGGAATGGCCCACTAGAAAATTTCTTAGGGTGGTTTTGGTTTTTATTAAAGACTCTAGCGATCATATTCGTGTTTATCTGGGTGAGGGCTACTTATCCCAGATTAAGGCTCGATCAAATTATGGCTTTGTCATGGAAATTCTTACTTCCTCTGAGCTTGATAAATCTGGCTATAACGGCTGTAGAAGTATTCTTGTTGAGAGATTCGTCAGGCCATTTAAGTTTGGGTGATTTGTGGATAATGGCAGCAATTAATATTCCTACGGCCATTTTGTTGATCTTGCTTATGGGTGGATTGCTACAGAAGAGAGTTAACTCTCTTCCAGTTCGCACTGAAACGCCCATGGTACCGGGTGTACCCACGATTGAGGTAAAGTAAATGTATGGTTTAGCTATGGCCAGAGGGTTATTGGTCACATTAAAGAACATGACGAAAAAACCCTTTACAATTCAATATCCTGAGGAGCGTGTTAAACAGCATCCTAGGTTTAGAGGGGAAGAATTCGTATGGTATGAAGAGCGCTGCACTGGATGCGCTTCTTGTGCTAAGTATTGTCCGCTAGGAATAATAAAAATCGTTACTTCACCCAGTGAAAGTGCTCCCAAACAAGGGGACAAATATAAACTCGAAGTATTCGATATAGAACTACAAAGATGTATGTTCTGCGGATTGTGTGTAGAGGCGTGCCCGTACGATTGCTTATTTATGGGTAGTGGATTTGAACAAGGTAGGTATAGTCGCGAAGACATGGTGATCCATGTGGAAGATCTTCGTAATTCGGCCAAGAATCCAAGCACATTTTATAGACCGCAGTTGGAGCAAAGTAATTACGATCCAAGGGGAGGTAGACCATTGTCCTGGCGGGAAGTAGGACGGGAAAAATGGGACTGGCACAAACGTGAGAAAGCCGGACTGCGATTGATAGAAACAGACATTGACGGCGCATCAGAGGAATCTAAATAATGATTCACGATATCGCTTTTTGGAGCCTATCGGTTATCACGATTGTATCTGCGATCGGTGTAGTGGTGGTAAAAGATTTATTCAGGTCAGCCCTTTTGTTGGCTGTCGTTTTCGTTGGGGTAGCCGGATTTTTCTTCTTATTGAGTGCAGAGTTCCTTGCGGTTGTACAAGTATTGATATATGTAGGCGCCATATCTATTTTGTTCATATTTGCGGTTATGCTAACCACTGATATTCAAAGAGGAAATTCTCCAAATAAATTGCATATAGCTGCAACGGTTGTTCCAATTCTCCTTCTAGTAGTTGTTTTATTTGGTGTGTTTACTTCTGAATGGGTAGAACTTGACGCTGATAAACAGGATACCGTTAACTTGGTGCAAGCTAGAGCAGTAGGAGCGATATCCGAAGCGGAGTTTGCTGCCGATTCGATAAATGATGAATTTTCTCAGCAAGTATTACAGGATGCCGATATTGCCGACTTGCTGGTTGGTGAATACGTCTTGGCTTTTGAAGGTGTCTCAGTATTATTGTTGGCAGCTCTTATCGGGTCTTTAGCTTTAGCTAGAGGTAGAGGTAGTAAGTGATATGTCTTTAGAATCTCTATTATCAGTTGCAGCTATTTTGTTTTGTATTGGCTTGTATGGGGCTCTTTCTCGTACTAATGTGATTGCAGTATTTATGTCAATAGAAATAATGTTTAACGCTGTGAACCTTACTTTTGTGGCTTTCGGACGTTACGTAACTCCGCAGGCTTTTGATGTGAATTTGAGTAGCTTGTTAACTGGTCAAGTTTTTGTGATCTTCGTTATTACCGTAGCGGCAGCGGAAATAGCACTAGGTCTTGGTATTGTACTGGCTTTGTACAGAACTACCAATTCGATTGATCTGTCTAAAATAGTTAGATTAAGGCACTAAAGATGATAAGCATATGACTGACCGTAGCGCAGTAAATTTGGGCGAGTAAAGGCAATAATGTGGGTAGAGTTTAAAAAAGCTGAGAATCTCATGCTTGCTGAGATGTGGAAAGAAGTCCTTGAAGCAGAAGGGTTGCCAACTCGTATACTACCTGAGGGAGATATAAGAGATTGGGCCCATATGGAGTCGTATAGGATTTATGTGCCCAAAGGCCGTGAACATGTTGCAGAGGAAATACTGAGGAAGCTATAGATGATTAGTGAATGGTTAGTTTGGTCAGTATTTCTATTGCCCTTAGTTGCATTCTTGGTTATCTCACTAATTGTGAGGCCATTATTTAACAAATTTGCAGTTGTTAGTGGACTAATCCTGATAACCTGTTTGGCAATTTCATTTCTTATATCAGTGTATATCTTGTCGATATTGAGTCGTGGAGATAATGTAGTTTTCGAGGCTCACGATTGGCTGACATTGGGCTCTGCAACAATAAGCGTTGGCTTGCTGGTTGACTCTGTGACCGCAGTTATGTTGGTAGTTGTAACCGGGGTGAGTCTTCTAGTGCAGATTTATTCTTTGGGATATATGAAGGGAGATCCTAGCTTCTGCCGTTACTATGCATATATGGCTTTGTTTACAGCATCTATGATCGGTGTAGTAATAGCAGTTAATATCGTCCAGCTGTACGCATTTTGGGAATTGGTCGGCGTGTCGTCATACCTGTTGATTGGGTTCTGGCATGAGCGGAGTTCTGCCGCAGCGGCTGCCAAAAAAGCGTTTATAATAACTAGGATCGGAGATGTAGGGTTCCTGCTGGCCATTATATATTTGTTCGTTCAGTCAGATACGTTTGCGGCTGTTGGACTGAATTCATTGCATATACCTGATATCTGGATAGCTGCTCAACCATTAGCTGTTGGCGGTGCTGGATTATTAGGAGGAGCAGGTCTGTTATGGCTTACATTAGGTATATTCGCCGGGGCTGCTGGTAAATCTGGACAGTTTCCCTTGCACACGTGGCTTCCTGACGCTATGGAAGGACCGACTCCAGTTAGTGCGTTAATACACGCAGCTACCATGGTAGCTGCAGGTGTATTCCTTGTTGCGAGAATGTATCCAGTGTTTGAGCAGTCTGCAGATACTATGCTGATAATAGCTATAGTTGGCGCCGCTACGGCGTTTATCGCTGCCACTTTAGGACTAGTGATGAACGATATTAAACGGGTTATGGCGTATTCAACCGTAAGCCAATTAGGATATATGATGGCAGCGCTTGGACTAGGAGCATTTGGTCCAGCGATGTTTCACTTGTTTACTCACGCGTTTTTTAAAGCATTGCTATTTTTGTGTTCGGGTAGTGTGAATCATGCTGTTGGAACATTTAACATGCAATATATGGGTGGCCTAAGGAAGTCAATGCCGTTGACTTACGTGGCAACCATAATAGGGTCTTTGAGTCTTGTAGGCATAATACCCTTTGCTGGGTTTTGGAGTAAGGATGAGATCCTAACGTCCGCGTATAAGGCATCAAGTTTAGCGGTCGGTAGTGTGGAAACCATAGTGTGGATATTGCTATTAGCAGGAGTATTCCTTACGGCTCTATATAGCGCACGTATGATACATCTTACTTTTCATGGTCAATTTAGAGGTGGTGGTGTCAGGGAAACCTCCGATGCGGAATCTAACGATGTTGATCTGGGTCCTAGTGTTTCCACTCATGTTCACCTTGCCGAATCTCCAATCGTAATGGTCGTTCCACTGCTGATTTTATCGTTCTTAACTGTAACGGTCGGTTATATATCAAACCCTCAGTGGGTAAAAAGCATCTTTGGGATACCTAAACATTGGATTACAGAATTCTTTATCGAATCTTTGCCGTCATATCTTAATATGCATTCTCTTGCGTTTGATCCCTTTGTGGCTGCAATTTCGAGTGGTATAGCTATAGTTGGCTTAGGTATAGGTTCCTGGATGTATATAGGTTCAAGATACTCGAGTCCTACTCCTGTGGAAGATCCGATATCAAGGCTGGGTCCATTGTATGTGCTATTAAGTAAGAAATATTTTATTGACCACTTGTATGAAGACATTATCGTACGCAAACTATTCTATAGAGGGATCGTCTGGACTTCTGACGCGTTCGACAAATACATAATAGACGCCATTTTCAATGGTTTGGCCTCGGTATCCCGGCGGCTTGGCAGCGCCTTGACTTTGCTTCAGACTGGTCAGGTTCAGTTGTATAGTATCGTGTCAGTTGTAGGTACGGTGATTTTATTAGCTGTCTACCTTGCATTTGGATTGGACCCATGGAACTAAATAAATGAACGAATTTAACGGATTGCTTACAGCAACGGTTTTTCTTCCAGCGTTAGGGGCTCTAGTATTACTGCTAGGTCCGGATAATAGGCTTTTCAGTCGCTTTATCGCCACTAGTGTTGCTGCAGGGGACTTTGTTTTGGCTGTATTGGTGTTTGCCCTTTTTGATAGGACAGACATGGCGTCAAGATTTCAGTTTTTAGACCAGTGGGTTTGGATATCTTCAGACGCGATTAAATCCACGTATTTGTTAGGCGTCGATGGACTCAGTGCACCTCTCGTGTTGTTAACTGGTCTGTTGGGAATTTGTGCTGTACTTGCGTCGCTGAAAATTACCTTGAAAGTGAAACAATATTTCATTTGGATATTGTTGCTTCAGACATCTGTCATGGGAGTTTTTACTTCGTTGGATGTCTTGCTGTTTTTCTTGTTTTGGGAAGTAGAACTGATCCCGATGTATATGTTGATAACAACTTGGGGAAGTGGTCGCCGAGAGTATTCAGGAATGAAATTCTTGATATTCACTATCGCGGGTAGTGCCGCTATGCTGGTTGCAATATTGGGGTTGATTTTGACTCAGGGTGATCATGCCTTGAATATGATAAGTACTTTAGAATCAGGTTCAGGGTTGATGCCGACCACTGGCATTATCTCACTGTCTGTCTTGTTCTGGCTGTTTTTTATAGCTTTCGCAATCAAGTTGCCGGTATGGCCTCTGCATACATGGTTGCCAGATGCACATACAGATGCTCCAACAGCCGCCAGTATTATCTTGGCAGGGGTAATGCTAAAGATGGGCGGATATGGTTTGCTTCGGATAAATGTAGGTATGTTTCCCGAGCAGATTCATAGCTTCGCTTGGGTGCTAATGATTCTAGGTGTTATTAGTGTTATTTATGGTGGGATTGTTACTGTAAGGCAAACAGATCTCAAACGGCTTGTTGCTTATTCCAGTGTGAGCCATATGGGTCTGGTTCTGGTGGGTATAGCATCGGTGGGTGTATCTTACACATACGTGAACGTTACCGGACTCACTGGGGCGGCGATGCAGCTTTTTACCCATGGAACTATAACCGGATTATTATTCTTGTGTGTCGGATTAATTTATGATAAAGCGCATACTCGGTCTATACCCCAACTAGGTGGAGTAGTACAACGAATGCCTTTAGTTGGAATAGCGGTCCTTGTAGCTGGATTCGGATCTTTAGGTCTTCCAGGTCTTAGTGGCTTTGTTTCGGAAATATTGATTTTCTTCGGAGCTTTTCCGGCGTTCCCCATTCTCACCGTGATAGCTGTGTTAGGAATTGTCTTGGCAGCCGGGTACATTCTGTGGATGATTCAACGGGCGTTGTTTGGGAATTTACCCGATCACTTGCTTGATCTTAAAGATGCAGACCGGTTAGAGTCTATACCTTTGATTTTGATGATTATAAGTATTGTGGTAGTAGGCCTTTATCCGTCAGTAGTCACGGACGTGTTTAACTCGGGACTGGAGCCAATGGTTTCGGTAATCAATAATGTCAGCGTAATCAACATAGGGTTATTGGGTAACTGATTAGTATATGAATTTTAACGATATATATTTATTGTCTCCGCAGATATCGATTGCTGCGGTAGCAATATTGACCATCTTGGGAGATCTGGTTATTGCTCAGAAAAGAGCGGTAATGTTGATAGCCTTAATTGGCCTTATAGTACCTTTAGGCTTTGCTTTGTCATTGGTGTCTAGTGTTAATGTTGCGCCAGATGTAGCACTGGTAGATTCCAGTAGTATTCTATCGTCAAGCTTCAGTTTGTCTCTTTTTTCACTCTATTTTAATTTTCTTGTCTTGGGTGTGTTAGCAATTGTCGTACTAGGTTCAAGTGACTATGTGCGGTATTCAGGTGTTCCCCAGGGCGAGTATTTTGGGTTGCTACTGCTATCGGCGTCAGGGATGATGTTGTTAGCGTCAGCAGAAAATTTAATCACTATTTACATCGCGTTGGAGTTGACTACGTTACCGTTGGCTGCCTTAGCAGCATTTGCGTTTAATGGAAAGTCGGCAGAATCTGGAATAAAGTTTCTTATTGTCAGTGCCCTGAGTTCTGCAGTAATGCTGTATGGCATGGCGTTCATATATGGCCTCAGTGGCAGCATAACCCTTGAGGGTATATCAGCGGGATTTATGAACGCTTCGTTGAATACAATGCCATATCAACAATATGGCATTTTGGTAGGGGTGATTTTACTTCTCGTAGGTTTTGGATTCAAATTATCAGTAGTTCCATTCCATATGTGGGTTCCTGATGTTTACGAAGGCAGTCCTACGCCGGTTGTTGCCTTCTTATCAGTTGCTAGCAAAGCAGTTGCGTTCGCCCTAGTTTTAAGATTTTTCTATGTTGGACTAGGAGACTTGGACCTGAACTGGGTCTTATTATTCGCTGTGATATCTGCCTTGTCGATGACTGTTGGTAATTTGCTGGCTATCTCTCAAACAAACATCAAGCGTTTGTTTGGATATAGCACTATCGCACATGCTGGGTATATTCTGGCTGGCGTCGCAGCTATTTCGTATACTGGGGACTCCTATATTGGGGTAAGCAGTGTCCTGTTTTACCTTGTAGCATATGGAGCTGCTAACTTAACCGCCCTATTAGCCATCAGTCAAATAGGTGAATTATTAGGTAGTGATGACATAGATTCCTATGCTGGTTTATCTAGAAAGGCACCGTTTTTTACAGGCGCCTTAGTAATTTCTCTTATCGCGCTGATCGGTATACCTCCTACTGGTATTTTTATCGCTAAAATATATGTTTTTACTGCTGCCGTTGAAGCAGGTTTGATGTGGTTGGCTATTATCGGGGTTATTAATAGCGTGGTCTCAGCTTATTATTACGTGCGTGTGATACGCGTTATGTTCAAGAACGATGATAGTAATAAGGAGACCGATCCTATGAAGACAGGACTTTTCGTAAAATTAGCTATCGTAGTATCTTCGGTGATAACGGTGTGGTTGGGAATTATGCCTAGTTGGATGTTGGGAATGGCAGAGATAGCTGCGGTTTCCCTGGTAGGACTGGTCAAATAATATTGGAGATAAGTCCATTAATTGACACTAAATATGGGCAGTGCTAGACTTCGCCTGCTTTCCCAAGGTCAGCATACATAATTAGAAATACTTTTTGTTAGTGACCTCGTTAGATTACGTTTAATTTATGAAGACAATTGGAATTATATACAATGCCAGGATTCCGGAGGCTCTTGACCTCAGTACGGCTATCGTAAATGAGTTGTCTTTGGAACAGGACAGTTGGGTCTCTCCTGCTGAGAATTTAGAAGTTCTTCGTGAGAAGATTCCAGACACAGATGTTGTTATTACAGCGGGGGGCGATGGCACAATACTTCGCGCTGTAATGCTCACAGCTCCCAGGAATATACCGTTGGTTGGTATAAATATGGGACGTCTGGGATTTATGACAGAATTACAAGTTTATGATGCTCTAGAAAAGCTGCCCATGTATCTCAACGGAGACTGCAGAATCGAAGAACACAGTATGATCCGTTGTAAACTCTATAAAAATGGCGGGAAGGCGTCTGACGATGATGGATTCCATGCGTTGAACGACGTGGTTTTGGGTCGGGGGTCTATTTCTCGAGTGGTAACTATAAGGACTGTAATAGATGGTGCGGATCTAGCGTCTGTCAGAGCAGATGGGATCATAGTATCAACTGCTACTGGTAGTACTGGATACAGTTTAGCAGTAGGAGGTCCTATCTTAGACCCATCTTCAGACTCTATAGTTCTTAAACCAATCGCAGCTCATGTCGGCCTAGCTGCTTCCCTAGTGCTTCCGTCCGAAACAAAAGTCAATCTTCATCTGGAAGGAACACAAGAAGCGGTACTTAGTGTTGATGGATTTTTGAATTTGACTGTTGAACCAGGGGATTGGATAGAAGTAGATCGTAGTACATTGAAAGCTCAATTTTTGAGGGCTAATCCTCCAAATCATTATTATGCAACGTTAACTCGTAGACTGGGATTCAGTATCAGAGGACAGTAAAAGGATTTCAAAGATGACAGACATCTTAAATGAAGAAACTTTAAACACAGAAAGGCCTTATAGCGGCAAAATATTGAATTTGCGAATAGATACTATTAAATTGCCTAGTGGCAGGGTAGCTGCTCGTGAAGTTATTGAACATATCGATTCAGTTTGTATGGTTCCTGTAGATGATGAGAATAATGTCTGGTTTGTCCGACAATTTCGAACTCCAGCAGGTCGAGCGTTATTAGAATTACCAGCTGGTGGAATGGATGACGGAGAATTAGCTTCTGATGCGGCGTTAAGGGAACTGCAGGAAGAAATCGGTTGCACTGCAGATAATCTTCAACATTTAGCTAGCTTCTTTTTGGCACCGGGATGGTGTGATGAGTACATGCATGCCTATTTGGCGACTGGATTAACACCGAGTAAATTGGAAGCCGATGATGATGAAAATATATTAATTGAGAAAATACCTATCAGTGACGTCATGAACTTGATTCAAAATGGCGATATAGATGATGTAAAAACTATTGCAGGGCTGTTGCTGGTAATGCAGGTTTTGGGAGATAATTAAACAGGAGTCTATCGTTAAAGGTGGTCGCTGCGTGATTCATGTAGTACTCATCAGATTCGATAAAAATGGGACGAGGTATAAATGCTTGAGCACGATGTATTAATAGTAGGAGCCGGTTTGGCTGGTATGAGGGCGGCAATCGCGGCGCGAGACGCTGGAGCCAATGCCGCTATAATCAGTAAAGTACACCCAGTGCGTAGTCACTCAAACGCAGCTCAGGGTGGCATTAACGCGGCTTTAACAGATCGAGGCGATAACTGGGAAGACCACGCATACGATACTATCAAAGGTAGTGATTTCTTAGGCGATCAAGATGCGATAGAGGTAATGTGCAGAGCTGCAGGTCAATCCCTTATAGACATGGAACATATGGGAGTAACGTTCAATAGAGATGATGAAGGGAAGTTAGGGACACGAGCGTTCGGCGGTCAGCGTGTAGCTAGAACATTTTTTGTGGGTGATTTTACAGGTCAGGCTCTATTGCATGTAATGTTTGAACAACTAGTTAAATCTGGGGTTCAGAGCTACGAAGAATGGTTTGTGACGTCTTTAATAATGGAGGACGGGAAAATATCAGGTGTGACAGCACTTGAGATGCGTACGGGCCAACTTCATGCTATTAGAGCTAAGACCGTCATATTATGCACTGGAGGCTGCGGGAGATTGTTCGAACCCAGTACTAATGCTCTTATTGTTACTGGAGATGGTATGGGGCTCGCATACAATGTAGGGGCTCGCCTGATGGATATGGAAATGGTCCAATATCATCCGACCACTATATCAGGGAGTGGAGTATTGCTATCAGAAGCTGCTCGAGGAGAAGGAGCTTATTTAAGGGATCGCAATGGTAACCGGTTTATGGAGAAATATGCTCCCAATATGATGGAATTAGCATCGAGAGATGTTGTATCAAGAGCAGAGCAAACGGAAATTAATGCTGGTAATGGCATCGATGGATGTGTCCATCTAGATTGTACTCATTTGGGAGAAAGGTTCATCATGGAAAAATTGCCTCAGATCAGAGAACTAGGGATAGATCTGACAGGTAAGGATATGATTAAGGAACCAGTCCCAATAAGACCCGGTATGCATTACATCATGGGTGGAATAAAAACTGACGTAGACGGTATGACTAATATACCTGGAATATATGCAGCTGGTGAATGTGCAAATGTAAGTGTACATGGCGGGAATAGACTCGGGGCAAACTCGCTACTGGACACAATCGTATTCGGAGAGCGGTCAGGAATTCATGCCGCTGACGCTTCTAGAGGAGTGTCTTTCTCTAATTTCAATGAAGACGAGGTTGTATCAAAGGAGAAAAGTCGGCTTCAGGAGATTTTGGATCGTCCGGACAACGGTGATAGGTGGAGTAGGATCAGGAGAGAGATGGGCGATTCTATGAATCGTAATGTGGCTGTCTTCAGGACAAAAGAAGGCATAGAAGAAACAATAGAAGAATTACATGGCTTAAAGCAAAGATATGAGACCGTGCCAGTACATAACAAAGGTAAAGTATTTAATACAGACCTGATTTTTGCACTCGAGTTAGGATTCATGCTCGATTGTGCAGAGGCTATCGCGATCAGTGCTTTGGAACGTAAAGAGAGTAGGGGGGCCCAGTCTAGATTGGATTATCCAAATAGGGACGATGACAATTGGCTGAAACATATTGTGGTTACCCAAGGAGAACTTGGACCAGAGTTATCTGAGTTGCCGGTAACGATTACAAAATGGACTCCGGAGGAGAGGAAATACTAAATTATGGATGTTACTGTAAAAATAAAAAGATATGATCCTGAATCGAATAACTCTGATTATGTGTGGCAGGAGTACCCCATAGCTATAGACGAAAATGCCACTGTACTGGATGCTCTTATTCAAATAAGGGAAGATGATGACGGGACTTTGAGCCTGAGATGTTCTTGTCGTAGCGCTATTTGCGGTTCATGTGCGATGAAGATCAACGGCCAGGGCGGTTTGGCCTGTAAGACAAAAGCTTCTGAGTCTATGGATAAAGACGGGGTCATTTTAGTAGAACCCGCAGGGAACATGGATACCGTAAAAGATTTGGTAGCTGACTTTGATATGTTTTGGAATAAGATACGTGAAATTGAGCCCTATCTGCAGCCTCAAGGAGAGATTCCCGAAGGGGAATACGTTGTCTCTAACGAATCTATGTTGCATCTTTCTGCTGTTACGGCTTGTATTTTGTGTGGAGCATGCGTCTCAGATTGTACTGTCCTTGAAGTGGACAAAAGTTTCTTAGGTCCAGCAGCATTAGCCAAGGCTTACAGGTTTACTGCTGATCCTAGGGATGGAGACGAACACGGTGTGTCACGAGATCGTTTAAAAGTTCTTGGACAACCCTCAGGAATGTGGGATTGTACCCGATGTAACATGTGCGTCCAAGTTTGTCCTAAAGGTGTAGCTCCCATGGATAGGATCATGGCTATGCACGATCAGGCAATAGAAGCTGGGTATGGTAATAATAATGGCGCACGTCACGCAGACGCATTCATCGAATCTGTCGGGCATACTGGGCGACTAGACGAATTAAGGCTTCCAGTTAAGACTGTAGGAATTACAAATATTCCGGCATTGCTTGCATTCGCTCCGGTGGGGTGGAGGGCCATGACCCATGGAAAGCTACCGCCACTGATACATAAGTCTGTAGAAGATGTTCAGACTATCAGGAAGCTGTACCGTAGACTGGAACAATAAATAATAATAAACGTATCATATAGATAGTAATATCGTTTATCAGACAAATGGGAGGAAACATTGAAATATGCATTTTATCCGGGCTGCGTCTCTCAAGGAGGAGCCCCAGAACTTTACCCAGCCGCAAATTTGATTTGCGACAGATTGGGCATTGAACTTGAAGAAATACATGCATGGACTTGTTGCGGGGCAGGAGTTATGCAAGAGAAGAATCAACTATTTTCAGATACATTGAATGCCCGTACCTTAGCTAAAGCCGAGCAACAGGGTCTAACTATCATGACGATCTGTAGCACCTGCCAAGGGGTGATTGCCCAAGCGAACGCGAGATTCTTGGCTGATCCAGACTACCTGGCGGAAATTAATGGGCATCTGGCAGAAGAGGGTTTAGAATACAAAGGTACAGCCCAGATAAAGCATTTGTTATGGATATTGATAGAAGATTATGGGCTAGATAACCTTCTCCCGCATGTGACTCGCTCATTAGGAGGGCTGAGATTAGCACCTTTTTATGGCTGCTATATTGTCAGGCCTACCGAGGCTCTAGGTATAGAAGAGCACCCTGAACGTCAGACTTCGTTAGAGACTCTTATAGAAACGTTAGGAGCCACAGCTGTCGATTTTGAGGGTAAAACCAAATGTTGTGGATTTCCCATATTAACCATAAACGAAAAGAATTCCATGGCGATGGTGGGTAACCATACCTCCGAGGCCAAAGACTTGGGTGCTGATGCGATGGTCACCCCTTGTCCTTTGTGCCATTTGAATCTAGATGGATTTCAGCCCAAAGCTGCGAAGCAAGCGAATCGTTCGATTGATTTGCCGATATTGCATTTGCCACAATTGATTGGATTGGCAATGGGTATATCACCCTCTGAACTGGGACTGAAGAAACATATAATAAATACGGCTCCACTGGAATTAAAGTTGGCCAGTAGCACCAGCAGTTAGCTTAGTTTTATCTAATGGTTTTAATGAGGAAGCCAGGGCTTTGCCCTGGCTTCCTCATTATCTGGTGTCCCGTTGTTTATGCTAGTGTCTACACATATCGTGGAGAAAGTATTTTTGCTATAGAGAATCAATGACTCTATTTAACGTGCTGCTTGGTCTCATAGCTTGAGCGGCCAATTCTTCATGAGGAAGATAATATCCTCCGATATCAATAGCCTTTCCTTGAGATTCATTATTTAATTCTTCAACGATCTTATCCTGGTTTTCAGATAGTTGTTGGTAGATAGGAGTGAACTTTGCTTTCAGGGCAGAGTCTTTCGTCTGATTGGCTAATGCTTCAGCCCAGTATAGAGCTAGATAAAAATGGCTACCACGGGTGTCGAGTTCTTTAACTCGACGGGAGGGATTCCGGCTATATTCCAAGTGCTGGCCAACAGCTTGGTCTAGAGTCTCAGCCAAGAGTCGTGCATTATCATTGTTAAACACTTCTCCAACGTGCTCAAAAGAAGCCACAAGGGCGCAAAATTCGCCTAGTGAGTCCCATCGTAAATGGCCCTCGTCGACAAACTGTTGCACGTGCCTAGGAGCAGATCCCCCTGCTCCTGTTTCAAACATTCCGCCGCCTTTCAGTAGAGGTACTACAGATAGCATTTTGGCGCTCGTGCCTAATTCTAAAATTGGAAAGAGATCGGTCAGATAGTCCCTTAATACATTGCCTGTAACAGAGATAGTATCCTGACCTGCTCTGGCCCGTTCCATGCTATATCGTATTGCATCCACAGTGGTCATTGTCCGGATCTCCAGTCCAGTTGTGTCGTGAGCCGGCAAGTATTTGTCCACTTTCTTAATTAATTCTGCATCATGTGCTCTGTTAGGATCCAACCAAAATATAGATGGTGATCCTGTGAGTCTTGCTCGTGTAACTCCGAGTTTTACCCAGTCTTGAATTGGTTCATCTTTAGTTTGGCACATTCGGAAGATGTCTCCTTCTTCCACCAATTGTTCCATTAGGGTAGTGCCTGCTGAGTCCACTACTCGAATGGTGCCATTCCCGGGTGCTTTAAATGTTTTGTCGTGGGATCCGTATTCTTCTGCTTTTTGAGCCATTAGTCCAACGTTAGAAACACTACCTAAGGTTGCCGGATCAAAGGCCCCATGTTCTTTACAATCGTCAATGACGGCCTGGTACAGGGTAGCGTAGGAACGATCCGGTATCATAGCAACGGTATCATGGAGTTCATTGTCAGGCCCCCATGTTTTACCGCCGTCTCGGATCATAACAGGCATTGTGGCATCAATAATTACATCGCTAGGCACGTGGAAGTTAGTGATTCCTCGGTCTGAGTTAACCATCATTAGTTTAGGCCGTACGTTGTATACGTCTGAAATGTCGGATTCTATCTCTGCCCGTTTCTCATCAGTCAGGGCTTCAAGCTTTGTGTAGAGTTCGGCGATACCATTGTCTGGGTTAACTCCAAGTTCACCCATCTCTGGAGAGTGTTTCTCTAAGACATCTTGATAATACACTGATACGCAGTGACCGAAGATTATAGGATCAGATACGCGCATCATTGTTGATTTAATATGCAATGAAAGGAGCACGTCATCTGCCTTTGCTTTTTCCATTTCTTCTTTGTAGAACTCTCGCAGCTCCCGTACATTCATTACAGCGCAGTCTGAAATCTCACCTGCTGTTAATGGTATGCCGGATTTAAGAACCGTAGCCCGACCTTCTCGCGTCACATACTCAATTACCGCTGTCCCGTCTTGACCAATAGTTACGGCTTGCTCGCTGCCATAGAAATCACCACTAGTCATATGAGCTACCCGGGCTTTGGAGACTTCTGGCCAATCGCGCATCATCCTATGGGGATTCCTTTTTCCATGCTCTTTAACTGCTGTAGATGATCGGCGGTCCGAATTGCCTTCACGTAGTACAGGATTTACAGCGCTACCCAAGACTTTAGAGTAGCGATCAAATATATCTTGTTGTACTGCATTTGATGGATCATCTGGGTAATCAGGAACATCATATCCCTTTTCCTGTAGCTCTTGTATAGCTCCTTTGAGCTGTGGGATAGATGCGCTAATATTTGGCAATTTAATAATGTTGGCCTTAGGATCGTCGCACAGATTTCCTAATATTGTCAGGTAATCGGGTATTTGTTGTTCTTCTGTGAGTTTGTCTGGAAAGTTTGCGATAATTCGCCCAGTCAATGAGATGTCCCATTTTTCAAACTGAATTCCTGATCCTTTAGTAAAAGCCTCAAGTATGGGCAGCAGAGAATGGGTTGCAAGCGCTGGCGCCTCATCAGTTTTGGTGTAAATAATCTGTGATGATTCTGGCATATGGTTCTCCTTTGTGATTAGTATTGTCGTTGGATATGTATTAGTCCCACAGCGTGCTATAGGGTTATGATTTCAAGCTTGGGACAACCTCTTTAAATGCCTGGAGTGTTTGCTCTATATCATGATCTGTGTGAGCTAAAGAAGGATAGAATTTCTGGGGCCAACTTTTTAATATGCCATGTCGGAGCAATTCAGTGTTGAATTTGCTCATCATCTGGGAGTCGGCCATTAGTCCTTCACGATAGTTTGTCACTGGAGACTCGCTAAAAAATATATCGAAAATAGTATCGTCTCCAGAACTTTGTACTGGTATGCCATTGTCAGAACATATTGAGACCAACGATTCCCGAATGGTTTTACCGGTCTCGCGGAGTCTGTCGTATGCTCCTGGTTGTTTGAGTTGGTCTAGTGTAGCGAGTCCGGCGGCGCAGGCTATTGGATTGCCGTTCAGTGTTCCAATTTGGTTTACATAATCGTCAGCTGCTACCTCTGACTGGCTATAAACAGACATTATATCGGACTTACCCATAACTGCCGCTAGTGCATATCCTCCGCCCATTATTTTGCCAACTGAACATAGGTCAGGTGTCACACCGTAACGCTCTTGGGCTCCCCCGTAAGACAGTCTGAAGCCAGTTACAACTTCGTCGAATATTAAGGGGATATCATACGCCTTGGTAAGGTCGCGCAAGCCCTGTAAAAATCCTGGCATTGGAGCCAAGATTCGTTGCAAGGGTTCTACGATTACAGCAGCCAGTTCACTATGGTGCGCCTCGATTAAAGATTGTGTCGTCGGAAGATCATTGTATTGTGAGACTAGTACTAGATCCTCAATTGCTTTGGGAACGCCCCCAGTATTTGCGGTGGCTTGAGGATACTCGGTCCCAGGCGAAGGTGTCACACTCATGACTGCATAGTCGCTGGTACCGTGGAAACCGCCTTCAAATTTTAGTATCTTCTCTTTGCCAGTGTATGCCCTTGCGGCTCGCATAGCTTGAAAACATGCATCTGTGCCGCTAGTAGTAAATCTGACTTTTTCTGCGCAAGGTACTGCTCTAGTCAGTTCTTCAGCCAAAAGGACGGCATTTTCGTTGGTAGTAAAAAATGTACTACCGTGTTTCACTGCGTCAATGACTGCTTCTGTGACTGCTGGATGTGCGTGACCCAATATCATAGGGCCTGAGCCCATCAGCCAATCAATATACTGATTGCCACTCACATCCCATATGTGGGAACCTTTCCCTTCCTTCACTAGGAACTGTAAGTCGTCTGGGAAACTTGTGTTGCCTACTGTTCCCCCAGGGATGTAGGATGTCGCCTTGCCAAGTAGTTCAGCTTCTCGAGGACTCCGGTTTGCCATATGTTAATCTCCTGAATACTGAAAGGTTTAGTGTATTGGACATTAAACTATATGCGTCCAGTTAGCCTATGAGCCACCTTTAGCCATAACATCGATCAATTCCTTAACGCTATCAGCAGAATTTTGCAGTGCGCCTCGTTCTTCATCTGTAAGGTTTATTTCAATTACTTGTTCTACGCCGTTTGCACCAAGCTTTACAGGTACTCCCACGCATAGTCCCGTGATGCCATATTCTCCCTCTAGATATGCGCAAGCAGGCAGGATTCGTTTTTTGTCTAGTAGAACTGATTCCACCATCTGTGTGATAGAGGCTGATGGTGCGTAATATGCACTTCCTTGTTTAAGTAGGGCGACTATCTCACCTCCACCTTGCCTTGCTCTGACTACTAATCGTTGTATCTGATCTTCATCCATAAGTTCGGTTATAGGAATGCCACCGACAGTGGTGTACCTGACTAAAGGTACCATGTCGTCACCATGCCCCCCTAGCACGTAGGCCTGCACGTCTTCTACTGATACATCTAGTTCCTGAGCAATGAACGTTCTAAACCGTGAAGTATCTAGTACTCCTGCCATTCCGAATACTCGGTTCCTTGGAAATCCGCTTTTTTCATATATATTTTGCAGCATTGCATCCAGAGGGTTAGTGACAGCGATGATAATGCAATTTGGCGAATACTTGACCACTTGCTCAGTTACTGCTGACGTTATTTTCATATTAGTAAGAAGAAGGTCATCACGGCTCATGCCAGGGCCTCTAGCTATTCCGGCAGTGATTACGACAATGTCTGAATTAGCAGATTCTTCGTATCCATTGCTACCTGTTACAAGGGCGTCAGATCCGATCACGGGACCTGACTCCAGCATATCAAGAGCCTTACCTTGAGGGAGGTCTTCAACGACATCGACTATTACGACGTCGGCATATCCTAATTGGTGAATTCTCTGGGCTGTCGTGGCCCCAACGTTTCCAGCTCCAACAATGGTTACTTTATTGCGCATATAAAAACTGCCTTCCTTTTAGTAAATTACCTTCCCTTAAGCCAGAGAAGGTAATTTGAACCGCTGCTTATTCAACGTCCTCTGGTGGTGGGCATCAGATTTTCGGGTTTGGCTGATTCTCAATTATGAGGTTTTTGCTTCCATGTTACATTTCTTATTCGGCAGAATACCCCCATTAGTGGGATCTGACGCTAGTAAATGTTTTATATTTTCAGCTTGTATATTTTAACCGGATTATTATACCGCGCTACACCCACGTCGGCTACCTCTAATTTACTGCTCAGTTGAGCATGCTCATGTCATTCATCAGATAACTGGGTAAGTAACGTTTGTGGGTCATTTGTCGGGTTGAGGCAAGTATAGTTTTCGCATACGTAGACAGTCGGTTTATCGTTCTGCTTCTCTTTTCCATCTAGTAGCGGTGAACTAATCCCTGTGTCGGAACCATGTCTTCCTACGACTATTTTATTCGGTAGGTATGTATGGAATACTATCTCCTTTAATTCGGTTGTAGCTTGATCGGTTTTATCTCCGATAATAGCAATTTCTTTTGGTGTATGAATGTGAAAATCTAATACAGATAACCAGTGTGCGGTTCCAGATGGAGCCCGAGCCATTAATTGGTGTAACCCTCTTAGAGGTGTTACACCTTTCTGCAAATAATCGTCGTTATCTGTGATGACAGCTAATCTGATCATTACATCAGAAGCTATAGAACCGCCGCATGGTTGAGCGTTGTCGAAGATGTCTCGTGGGCGGACTACTAATGTCTCATGGTCATGGCCCGTGTCGTAGAATCCACCTAAAGTCTCATCCCAAAATAGATTTATCATGTTGTCAGACATCGCGATTGCATTCTTCAGCCAATAATCTTCAAAAGTATTTTCATAGAGAGCGATGAGACCGTCTGCTATAAAAGAGTAATCTTCGAGATACCCCAGTAATTTAGCTGTACCATTTCGATAGGTCCTAAGGAGTCTGTCCCCGTCTCGCAATTCTGTGAGGATAAATTCAGCGCATTTTCTTGCCGCTTCTATGTAGTCTTCCCTATTAAGAGCGGAACCGGCTTCAGATAGAGTCTTGATCATTAATCCGTTCCAAGATGCCAATACTTTGTCATCTAGTAGTGGATGGATTCTTTTTTCGCGAATTTCTAATAAGGCGGATTTACCTTTGTTAAGGATTGTGGCCAATTCATCGAGGTCTATTGCATTATCTGTAGCAAACTCTTCTTCTGATTTGGACATATTTAGTATATTTTGACCTTCAAAATTGCCACGGTCACTGACATTGTAAAATCTCGAGAATATGTCTCCAGCATGCTCTCCTAATGCTTCTATTATTTCGACCCGCGACCATACGAAGAACTTACCTTCGACTCCCTCGCTGTCGGCGTCTTGTGCCGAATAGAATCCACCCAACGGACTAGTCATCTCACGCAGTACGTAGTCTATGGTTTCCTCAGCTATACGCTTATATAAGGGCTTCTTGGTTATTTGATAAGCGTGGACATATAGTTTGGCGATAAGGGCATTGTCGTATAGCATTTTCTCGAAATGAGGTACGAGCCAGTAGGAATCTGTAGAATACCTATGAAATCCTCCTCCTACTTGGTCGTACATGCCACCATAAGCCATTTTTTCGAGTGTGAATTCGACCATTTCGAGGGCACGAGGGTTGTAATTGTGACTATGATAATGCAGTAAAAATTCCGGTGTCATAGGTTGAGGGAATTTAGGAGCGTTACCAAATCCACCATTCTGATAATCGAAGTTGCCGGCGAGTGCGTTGTATGCTTGGTGAAGTATGTCTATGGTTAAAGGAGTTACACCGGCTGACATACTACCATTGCGTCCCATTTGCTCAGTTAATTGAGATGTCACTCTCTCAATTTCAGATTTATTGTTATGGTAAGCTTGGCTTACAGATGTGAGTAGTCGTGGAAAACCTGGCATGCCAGACTGATCTACAGGTGGGAAATATGTTCCCCCGTAGAATGGTTTGCCTTCTGGAGTTAAGAAGACTGTCATGGGCCAGCCGCCGCTTCCTGTCAGCATCTGAACTGCTTCCATGTATACAGCATCTAAGTCTGGGCGTTCCTCGCGGTCTACTTTAATGTTAACAAAGTGTTCATTCATTAGAGCGGCTATATCGGGATTCTCAAATGATTCGCGTTCCATTACGTGACACCAATGGCAAGCAGAATATCCAATACTTAACAGGATAGGTTTGTCTTCTGTCTTGGAGATTATGAGAGCTTCTTCACCCCACGGATACCAATTTACAGGGTTATGCGCATGCTGAAGTAAATATGGGCTTGTCTCGTTAATTAGGTTGTTAGCCAACTGTGCCTCCAAGAGAAGTTGATCGTCGTGCTTTATGCCGTGGTTATTGTTAATCATTTTTGGCGACAAATCTAGACCTATTTGTAATAAGTTTGCCTTTGATTTCTTAGGCTATGTTAAACTCTTTGGTGACTAAGTTTTAGAGAGGTAGTTATGGCGATACCTAAGGTGGTTTTCTTCACGAACTTGACCGGAGATTATAGGGATTTGGTTACTGATCAGGTTCCGTCGGGGTGGAACATTGTGTCGGAATCAATAGATATGGAGGAAGACCAGCAAATCGAACTTGTGAAAGATGCCGACCTTATTTTGTTATGGCCAGGGCGGGTATCGGATCGGGTATTACAAGCAGCGGAAAAATGTCGTCTGATACAACTTTTAAGCGCTGGATACGATCGGATGAATCTGAAGCTAGCGTCAGATCTTGGCATTCCTGTAGCTAATAACGGAGGAGCGAATAGTGTTGCTGTATCTGAGCATACGATTATGCTGATACTGTCGCTCTATCGTAGGTTGATACACTACTCCAGTTATGTAAAAGGCCAAGATAGCGGTCCTGAAGCAAACAGAAGGATAGATGTGTTTGAATTTGAAGGTAAAACTCTGGGCCTTATTGGAATCGGTAATATAGCTCAAAAAGTTGCCAAGAGAGCTAGGGGCTTTGATGTAGATATTCAATATTATGATAAATATGCTTCTATTTCAGTGTCTGATGAAACAGCTCTAGGTGCGAAATCTGTCGAACTTGATGAATTGCTCAAGACATCCGATGTGGTTAGTATTCACGTTCCTCTGACAAGTGAGACGTATCATATGATAGGGAAGCGTGAATTGGACTTAATGAAACCAAACGCACTCTTAGTGAACACCGCTAGAGGCGGGATAATCGATGAAGAAGCCCTAATTGAATCTCTTGGCAAAGGTGGGATAGCCGGAGCAGGTTTAGACGTTCTTGAGAATGAACCACCTTCAATGGATGAACCTTTACGTCATATGGATAATGTTATAGTTACACCCCACACGGCCGGTCCTACTTTAGAGTCGTTGCCAAAACGAGCTATAAATTCATTCCATAATATGCAGCGAGTATGGGACGGCGAAGAACCTCTCTGGACTGCAAAGTTTGATACACCTGACTAGAGTTATATTTTTTCGGTAATAGATTTGATTAGTATGGTTATGAATAATGTTTAATGGAGGAACATGTGATGGTAACTCATAAATATGAACCCGAAGCCAAATATAGCGTGGTTGTTGAGGACGTGGAGTTGCGTGTAGATGGAGAAACACCATGGCTAGCCACTATCTACTCACCAGATGCTCAAGGCATATTTCCCGGTTTGATTGATGTACATGGCGGTGCATGGAATAGAGGGGAACGTGGTAATGACGCTCGTATGAATATGTCTTTAGCTGAGAGCGGTATTGTAGTTTGTGCTATCGATTATCGACTGGCTCCAGAACATCCTTACCCCGCTCAGATCTCAGATATAAATTACGCCACGCGGTGGTTCAAAGAAAATGCCGATAGATTTCACGTAGATCCTTCCAGTGTCGGAGCCATGGGATGTTCTAGCGGAGGACATACAGTTATGCTGAGTGCAATGAATCCAGAGGATCCCAGATATAAGTCAATACCTCTAGATAGTTCGTACGATGCTTCTTTACTTTTTACTATTTGCTGTTGGCCTGTTTTGGATCCATATGCACGATATTTGTATGCTCAGGGAGCTGGTGAAGACCGATTAGTAGCTTCAACAGAGGCCTATTTTCTTAATGTAGATGCGATGCATGAAGGAAACCCTCAGGAGATCCTTGATCGTAGTGAGAGCGTTATATTACCTCCAACACTTATTATTCAGGGAACTAACGACAGTAATGTGCCTCTGTCTATTCCGCAAAACTTCCACAAATCATTCGCTAAAGCCGGAGGAGATATAGAGCTTGAAATGTTTGACGGAATGCCACATGGGTTCGGTAACACGCCAAGTGTAGAATCGGATCGTGCTTTGGATCTGATGAAGAAATTCATTGCTGAGAAGATGGCTCAAGTGTTAATCAGGGCTTAGATATTAACTGTTACTGGTTCGACTAGAGCACGTAATTTTATGCCGAGATAATTGCTGCTCTAGTCAGCCTCAGATTGCATTTTGGATATCAACTCTTGTACGTTCATGGAGCCTAAATCTCCCGATTCTCGGCTCCTGACTGAGATCATCTGGTTCTCCTGCTCTCTGTCACCGATAACTAGCATGTAGGGGACCTTCTGCATTTGGGCTTGTCGGATTTTTTGGTTCATGCGTTCTCCCCTGTTGTCTATCTCTACTCTGAACCCACTATTTGACAAGGACTCACGTATAATCTCGCAATAATCGGAGTGTCGATCTGCTATAGGAATGATAGTGGCTTGATTGGGTGCTAACCATAGTGGGAAAGCCCCTGCGTAGTGTTCTATCAGTACTCCGAAGAACCTCTCGAGAGAGCCCAGTATTGCTCTGTGGACCATGTAAGGTCGCCTTCTTTCGCCGTCAGAGTCTTGGAATGTAAGATCAAACCTTTCAGGAAGGTTGAAATCGAATTGCACGGTACTGCATTGCCATTCTCTGCCTAGAGCGTCTTTAATTTTAATATCAATTTTTGGACCGTAGAACGCTCCTCCTCCCTCGTCGATGTCGTGGTCGAGTCCTCGGGATTGTAAGGCGGATTCGAGAGAAGAGGTTGCATGGTCCCATAACGACAGTTCACCTACATACTTTTCTGGCTTTGTTGATAATGAGATTTGGTAGTCAGTAAATCCGAAGGCACGCAATATTTCAAAAGTTAGGTCAAGTACTCCTCCAACTTCTGATTCTACTTGGTCTGGCATACAGAAAATGTGAGCGTCATCTTGAGTGAAGCCCCTGACTCTCATGAGGCCATGCATTACGCCGCTTCTCTCATATCTATATACTGTGCCTAATTCCCCAATACGCAACGGTAATTCTCTATAACTGTGAAGGCTGGATTTATAGATCATGATGTGGAATGGACAGTTCATCGGTTTCAAGAAATATTCTTGTTCATCGATCTCCATTGGAGCGTACATGTTTTCTTTGTAAAAGCCTAGGTGTCCACTAGTTTCCCATAGATTTGCTCTACCTATGTGTGGAGAATAGACAATGTTGTATCCGTGTTTATAGTGGATATCACGCCAATAGTCCTCAACTAATGATCTTAGTATTCCACCTTTAGGATGCCATACTATAAGGCCGGGTCCGATCTCTTCGTGAGCACTAAAGAGACCCAAGTCTCTGCCTATGGTTCTATGGTCTCTTCTTAATGCTTCTTCTAGCTTCTCTAGATGATCATCAAGTGCCTCTTGGTTTTCGAAAGCAGTCCCATATATTCTTTGCAACATTGGCCTTGTTTCGTCTCCCCGCCAATATGCGCCTGCTATGTTTAGCAGTTTCATCGCTGGTATGTCTGAAGAATTTTCTACATGTGGTCCCTGGCATAGATCTGTGAAGTCTCCGTGGCTATAAATGCTCAAGGTCTCTGCATCAGGTATGGCGTCTATGATTTCTAGCTTATATGGTTGGTCAGTAAATAGTGCTTTTGCTTCATCCCTTGTTAACTCTTTCCGGATAAAAGGTTGATTCTGGGATATAGTTTTGCTCATTAACCCTTCAATTTGGATTAGGTCATCAGGAGTAAATGGCTGTGGGACATCAAAATCGTAATAGAATCCATCTTGTGTCGGTGGGCCTATACCCATCTTAGCTTGTGGGAACAGTTGCAATACTGCATCTGCCATTATGTGAGCTGCCGAATGCCGCAATTTGTGTCGCAGTATATCCGTTTGATTGTTGTGGTCTTGATCTAATGTACCGTGGTCTAACATCATAGTCCTTGGATAAAGAGATATTTTGTATTGTATATGATATGTTAATTAGTGGCAGTACCTGATTATACCTAAAGTGTTATAGTCTATGAGTGTGCAGTTACTGTCAGTTTCACACCAAATTCTGTCGGATCGTCATAAGGACTACGTAAAGGGCTAATAGATGGAACATTTACTTCAACAGCTAAAGACATTAACCGGGAAAATTGATCTGCTTGTGGAGCGTCTTTGACGTCTCCAAACAAGAACAAGAAATTTTACGTATAGAGCATGAAGCCGGCGTTTCAGGGTTCTGGGATGATTACCAAAATGCTCAGAATGTCATGCAGGAGTTGGGTAAGCTTAAGGAAACCGTGTCGGTTTGGAGAGAATTCCAACGCGATGTTGAGGCCACACTTGATCTAGTCAATTTATCTATTGACGAACATGACAATTCTTTCGAATCCCAATTAGAGGAAGATGTTGCAAGACTCAATCGTCTGATGTCGCAACAGGAGGTGCTCCTCA
Organism: SAR202 cluster bacterium; assembly: GCA_009392775.1. The sequence goes on from VFFT01000057.1 coordinate 31,729, forward strand.
CCCTATCTGGAGAATATGATGACCGACCAGCTATATTGACGATATATGCTGGGGCAGGAGGTACTGATTCTCAGGATTGGGCTGAAATGTTGTTTCGTATGTATGCCCGATGGGCGGAAGATGATAAACGACCGTCACAGATAATGGATTTGTCTTATGGGGATGAGGCGGGAGTCAGAGGGGCAACTATTGAAATAGGGGGCAGATATTCTTATGGGTATCTGAGCGCAGAAAAGGGTGTACATAGGTTAGTTCGCCTTTCGCCATATGACCCCAATCATCTTAGACATACATCTTTTGCTCAAGTAGAAGTATTGCCGGCCGCTTTGGATGACGAAGTCAATATTTCTGTCAGACAGGAAGATATTAAGATGGATACGTTTAGGTCTAGCGGTCCGGGGGGACAGAATGTTCAAAAAGTAGCCTCGGCTGTAAGGCTAACGCATATACCTACAGGTGTAGTAGTTAGTTGTCAGACAGAGCGATCGCAACACCAAAATCGCGAATATGCCATGAGAATATTGAGCGCCCGTATTTTGGACCTGGAAAACAAAAAACGATCTGAAGAACGGTCCAAATTGCTAGGGGATAGGGTGGCTGCGGAGTGGGGAAACCAAATTAGAAGCTATGTTTTGCACCCATATAAATCAGTCAAAGATCATAGAACAAATCACCAGAGTACTAATCCAGAGGCCGTACTGGACGGCCGTATATCTGGGTTTATCGAAGCCTATCTGATGTCCAAAGTTGGCTGACAAGTTCACGGTTTCTGGTGTGAAGTGAACCTTTTAGCTCTATGTATATGCTAGGAACAAGATCCTAGGAAATGCCCCATTTTGTTACGCTTAGTTTGTAAGTAGGACAAATTTTCGTCATTAGGCGGCACTTCAACATCAACTCTATCGGTGATCTCCACTCCATACCCCGACAGCCCCACTACCTTTTTGGGATTGTTGGTCACAAGTTTCACTTTGCTTATTCCTAGATCAAGCAGCATTTGGGCACTAAGAGCGTAGTTTCTCAGGTCTGATTCAAATCCTAGTTGTTCATTAGCCTCTATAGTATCTAGGCCACCTTCTTGAAGTGAATATGCCTTTATTTTGTTGTGTAGACCGATGCCTCGGCCTTCTTGGCGCATGTAGAGGAGTATACCAGTGCCTTCTTTCCCAATCATACGCAGGGCAAGGTCTATTTGCTCTCCACAATCACATCTCATGCTACCAAATACGTCGCCCGTTAAGCATTCGCTGTGGACTCTAGTTAATACCGCATCTGCTGAATTACAGTCACCAAGAGTTAAGGCTATGTGCTCCCCTGGATCGATATAACTTTTATAAGCTACAATCTTAAATTCTCCGTATCTAGATGGGAGTCTAGCTTCAGCTACTCTTTCGATCAGTGTCTCGTTGTGACGCCTGTAAGCGATAATCTGGGCGATACTCAGGATTTTCAACTCATGTTTATCGGCAAAGATTTCGAGGTCAGGCATCCTGGCCATGTCTCCGTCTTCCTTAATGATTTCACATACGACGCCAGCAGGATACATGTTTCCGATTTTACAGAGGTCGACTGTTGCTTCAGTATGCCCTGCTCTGGCTAAAACACCGCCGGGATTATATCGTAATGGAAATAAGTGCCCAGGTCTGGCCAGGTCGTTCGCTGTGCATTTCGGATCAATGAGGGCCTGTATTGTAGCAGCCCTATCGGGAGCCGAAATCCCTGTGGTAGTTCCGATTTTGTAGTCTACGGCAATTTGGAAGGCTGTTGGAAGACTACCTTCAGTATATTCACTGCTGACTGGAGAAATATTTAACTCCGAAAGCCTTTCAGTAGTCATCGGCATGCATAGTAGGCCTTTAGCCTCGGTTATCATGAAATTGACGGCTTCGGGAGTCACTTTCTCTGCAGCCATTACCAAGTCGCCTTCGTTTTCCCTGCGTTCATCATCAACGACTATGATCATTTTCCCTGCTTGAAGGTCCAATATTGCTTCTTCAACACTACACAATGACATTTTATAGAACTCGCTTTCGTTTTTGAGACGGACTGGCTATCGGGTCATTAAGTTTTCGACATATTTTGCCACGATGTCAACTTCTAGATTAACCACACTTCCAGCTTGTTTTGATTTCAAATTAGTGTGCTCTAAAGTGTATGGTATCACAGAGATTGTAAAAGATGCAGTATTCCGCTTTACTACGGTCAAGCTTATGCCATCTACTGTAATAAAACCTTTAGATACGATGTATGGCATCAGTCGCTTCGGTGATCTGATAGTGATTATGAAACAATCAGCATCACCCTTGATCGATGTAATTTTGCCGGTACCATCCACATGACCTTGTACAATGTGTCCACCTAATCTACCATCGGCAGATAGCGGCCTCTCTAAATTTACGACGTTGCTTTGGCCCATATCTCCAAACCCAGTACGTTTCATCGTTTCCGGTGCTAAGTCTACTGTGAAGCTTTCATCGTCCATACGGACTACAGTAAGACATGTGCCATTGACAGCAATGCTATCCCCGAGGATGGTGCCTTCTAGGACTTTTGAAGCATAGACACTTAGGCCAGAATTGTTAATGTTTTTGATTTTCCCCACTTCCTCTACAATTCCAGTAAACATGTTATGACCTCCTAGTAGGATATCCGATTGTCAGTAAATCCTTACCTACTTGGGTGTACTTGGTATCTCTCAATTCATACACTTCTTTCATAAGCTGTACGCCAAGTCCTTCAACAGGTGATGGCGCATTAGTACCTCCAATTATGATAGGTGCGGAGAATGCATAGACCTTATCTATTAATCCACTGTCAAAGAAAGATCCTATGATACTTCCTCCTCCTTCTATTAATGCTTTGACAACCCCAATTTCTCCTAAGTGTTCCATCACTGATGGCAAGTCAATTTGCCCGTTCTGGGATTGTTTTGTGTGTATTACTCTTGCTCCGGCTTGAATTAGTGCAGAAACCTTTTCAGTAGGAGCGTTTTCAGAGCAAAATAATAGTGATTGTCCTGGTTCAGACAAGAATCGTGAAGTTGGTGGGGTCCTACCGTGTGTGTCAATTATAACTTTTAGTGGTTGGTGAACTAATGGGAGCCCGTGCTGGTCTCGTGCAGTGAGTTGAGGATCGTCTAATATAACTGTATTAACTCCTACTAAGATAGCATCACAAGTTCTCCTTATGTCATGAACAATTGCTCGAGATTCAGGGCCTGTTATCCATTTAGATTCTCCTGATCTGGTTGATATCTTGCCATCCAAGCTCATAGCGAACTTCGCTATTGTAAAAGGCAAGTTAGTTACTATGTGTTTAGCAAAACCCTCATATAATTCAATCGTGTCTATAGAATTGTCTATGTTTACTGATATCCCAGCTTGTTCAAGCTTTGCTATCCCATTTCCGCATACCTGGGGATTTGGGTCGAGTGCAGCTATTCTCACTTCTTTGATGCCAGCTGCGATTATCGCGTCAGTGCACGGTGGGGTTCTACCATGATGACAACATGGTTCAAGAGTCACGTACATGGTTCCCCCCAAAGCCTTTTCTCCCGCCATTTCGATAGCGACAACTTCGGCATGGCTTTGGCCAGCGGGTTGTGTACTGCCTTGCCCAACGGTAATGCCATCTTTGGTTATTATTGCCCCGACAGAAGGATTAGGACTGGTGGTACCACAGCCCTCTAGAGCGAGTTTTAACGCGAGTTGCATTGGCTCCAAAATAGTATTGATACTCTTTCCGTATATATTCTGTAGGCTATTGTTTTCTGAAGTCTTGGTGGAATCTGCTGGGAGTTGGGTCGGTTTGACCTTGATATTTGCTGCCCAATGATTCTGAGCCATAAAGTCGCTCTGCTGGTGTGCTTAGTGTTAGGAAAGATATTTGCCCAATTTTCATTCCAAAATATAAGCTGATTGGCAATCTGGATAAATTGCTTAATTCAAGCGTGAGGTGACCTTTCCAACCGGGGTCTACGAATCCGGCCGTAGAGTGTATTACCAGGCCGATTCTTCCGAGAGAGCTTTTTCCTTCTAGTCTAGCGACTAAATCGTCGGGAAGTTCTATGTTTTCGGTCGTACTTCCCAAGACGAACTCGCCAGGGTGTAGCATGAAAGGAGATTCGTTATCTATTTCTACTAGTTCAGTTAACCCATCTAAACTTTGTTTGACGTCTATGTAAGGTTGTCGCGAATTGGTAAAAACTAGGAACTTTGAATCAAGATGTAAATCTACGCTAGCGGGTTGTATGTCTGAGTAATCAACTGGCTCAATTATTATCCTTCCGTTTTCCAGTTGCTCCTTTATAGACTTGTCACTTAAGACCATAGATCTCCTTGATTTGTAACCATCGTGTATTTTTGGGCTTATGACTCGATTGTAACCTTGAGTTTATTGAGCTGCAACTAAGGTAAAACTATTTCTGATTATCCAATGTTTATCCTTGGAAATTAACGTTGCCGTTCAACAGTGATCTAGCCATGACAAACTTATGAATTTCAGATGTCCCTCCACCAATCCTGGCGTGCCTGAGCATATGGTACCAATGGGCTATGGGCATATCTAAACTTTCTCCTAGTCCGCCAAATATTTGCATTATTTTGTCTATGCTTCGAAAGCCCCATTCACCAGCGCAATACTTAACCATTGATGCTTCGACCCTCACATCCTCTCCGTTGTCCGTTCGTTGTGCGGTTTGTCTAACTAAAGCTCTAAGAGCTGTTAGGTCAATATATACATCGGTGAGCATCCATTGAATTGCTTGCCTGTCAGATATAGGTCTACCGTAAGTAACCCGTTGTTTGGACCATTCTATAGCCATCTCGAGGGCCCTGCTGAGTATTCCAAGAGCCATGGATCCGCGTAATAATCTGTCGTTATGGACTAGCCATTGTTGTCCGAGATTGAATCCATAACCTACTTCTCCTAAAACTTGGGTTTGAGGGACTCGAAGGTTGTCAAAATGCACGAAATGCTGTTGGGCTTTCGTTGGCATAGCCCATATTCGGATAGGATCAAAGCTTAAGCCTTTGCTGGGATTATCTACGATGAACATTGTTATACCGCCCCTCTGGCGTTTGTCAGGATCTGTTACAGCTTGAACTAATAGATAGTCTGCTGATTCTGCTCCTGATATAAACATTTTGGTGCCGGTAATTACCCAGTCGTCTCCGTCTTTTACAGCGCGAGTTTGCATCATGCCTCCCGGATCAGATCCGGCTTCAGGTTCCGTCTGAGCAAAGGCGTAATAAAGATCTCCGTTTATAGTCGGATACAAGTATTTTTGTTCTTGTTCAGGTGAACAAGCCCCAATCATAAACATAGGGACGGGTGAAGTAGGAAGGTGTACTATGCTTTTTTGTATTTCTTCTTCCAATATGACGTGCCCTAGAGCGCCTATACCGCCTCCGCCATAAGCCTCTGGTACAAAAGATGTATACACTCCTGTGTCTTTGGATATCTGGTGAAGATGATTCCACTGGTTTTCTGGTAATGTCCCCATAATGCCTGGCACTGTTTCTAACACACCTCTGGGAGCTCCTGGGTGGTCTTTCCCTTCTTGCGGTGGATTTGCCAGGTAATCTGGTTCCAATGGGATGCATTCATCCTTTACGATTTGCCGGATGGTGTTCTTAAAAGCTTCTATTTCAGGGGGTAGAGTAGGTTGCATATGTCGGCTCCGATTATTTTAGAAATGGTAATAGTATGGCTAGTGGAATGGGCAAATGAATTTAAGCGTATTTATAACAAGTCGATCGTTACTATTGTTATCAGTGAATTGATCCCGAGTCATATATCCTTGGGACGCATTCTCCGAAAGCACTGCATTTATGGATTGGACAGCAGTCCCTACTAATGATATCACCAGTATGAAAACTACTAAGATACCAATGATTTTGACTTTTAATGGGACATGACTGGAGGTCATTTTCACGCCTTACAATATTTGAAAACATTTTATAGGCTTTGGAGCTGTATTTCTAGTTTGTGTGCTTAATACTAGATAGAGAAATAGTGACAAACAATTGTACCTATCGTGATAAAATGTTCTCTATCTAAATCCATTAAGATCAGGGCGTGCCTGTATAACTATGCAATATCGAAATCTTCCGAATGTAAATAGTATCCTTGAGAATGATGCAGTTCAGGAAATAGTCTCATTATATAAGCGTGACTGGGTAGTGGAATTGGTCAGGGAAACGATAGATCAGGCGCGTGAAACTATATCCAAGGGACATGCTTGTCCTACACTCCCAGAAATTATCTCAACTATTAAAGATAGGGTAGCATTGCTCACTGTCCAGTCTCCCAGGCGAGTGATTAACGCTACTGGTGTTATTATCCACACCAATCTAGGTAGATCTCCTCTAAGTGATAATGCAATGGAAGCTGCATTGGCGGCAAGCGCTGGGTATTCTGATCTTGAGTTCGATCTGTCTAGTGGCAGGAGAGGTTCTAGACAGTCACATCTACAATCCTTGCTTAAAGAAATTACGGGTGCGGAAGCTTCCTTGGTAGTGAATAATAACGCTTCTGCATTACTTTTGGGATTATCGGCTTTAGCTGATGGTAAAGAAGTCATAGTTTCACGAGGAGAAGCCGTTGAAATTGGAGGAGGGTTCCGAGTCCCCGATGTGATGGAGCAAAGTGGAGCCGTGCTCATAGATGTTGGAACTACAAATCGTACGTATGTACGTGATTACGCTAATTCCCTAACCCCCCAAACTGGTGTGTTTTTAAAAGCCCACGCTAGTAATTTTAGGGTGGAAGGTTTTACTGCCGAGGTGAGTATTGGTGAACTGGTAGAACTTGGTCGAGTTAATGATATACCAGTTATCCACGATGTTGGTAGCGGCGCTTTACTCGACACAGATAAATACGGGCTGGCTCATGAGCCAACTCCTCAGGAAAGTATAGCCGCTGGAGCCGGACTCGTAATGTTCTCTGGAGATAAGCTATTGGGTGGTCCTCAGGCCGGTATAATCTCCGGAGATCGAGTTTTAGTGGAAAAGTTGTCTCGCCACCCCCTTGCAAGGGCCATAAGAATTGACAAGATTAGTTTGGCTAGTCTGACTGCCACATTGATGCATTATCTTAAGGGAGAAGCTGAGGCAGAGATCCCTATTTGGAAGATGATATCTGCACGCCCTGATCAAATAAGATTGAGAGCCCAGAAATGGAAAGAATCTTTGCAGGTAGATGCGGAAATTATTGAAAGTAAATCTGCGGTTGGGGGAGGTAGTTTGCCTGGAGAGACGCTCAATTCCTGGTCTCTGGCGATTAATAGTGTAGGTGTTTCAGGAGGGGCGCAAGCCCTAGTGAAACGTCTGCGAGAGAACGTACCTCCAATTATTGCTAGGATAGAGGGGGATAAAGTGTTATTAGACCCTCGGACTGTCATGGAGAATGAGGAAGACCTTGTAGTAGATGCGTTGCGTAGGTGTGTTATATAGTCGTGTGAGAAATATTTTTAGTAGGGACCAGATCATGGTAGCGTAATACAGGTGGTAAGAAAGTGACTGATTATTTACTAGTGCATGCAGCAGGACAGGGAGCTTGGAGTTGGGGTAGAGTTTGGGGAGAGATGACTTCCCCAGTAGAACATCCTCCTAGGCTATACGCCTATCGTGCGGTTGGTAAAGTATTCCCTCTAGATTTGCCAGGGCATGGACTGGATTCAGACGGTGATACTAGCACTGTTCAGTTTGAAGAATGTGTACAGGCTGTAGCTAGGTCAATCTCACGTCAAGGTTTAATAAAACCGGTTATAGTAGCCCATGGTTCAGCGGCTCCTATTGTGTTGCAAGCATGTGCAACATTAGATATTGAACCCTCAAGAATAGTTTTGATTAGTGGAGTGATACCAAAAGACAGGGGGACCGTCATATCTCAATTCCCAGCATTTCATAGGTGTATGTTGCGATTTTCATACTTGTTGAGTGGACTAACAAACCGGGATGTAAGTCTGGCTGCGAATAGCATCAGTAAATCGATGTGTAATAGTATGGACGCAATGGATATAGTGCAGAGTATTGGATATTTTGGGCCACTACCAATCAAGGTACTTAGGACTAAGTTGTCACTCTCTATTATGGATATATCGTGCCCTATAACATATGTAGTATTAAATGATGATAAATGGATTAGTCCAAAAAAACAGAAGATCATGGCTGAGAGAATCAAGGACGCTGAGATAGTAGAAATAGATTCATGCCATCAGGTTGCATTGCAGAAACCTAAAGAGTTGGCTCAATTATTACTCGGATATGCGTAGTGGGCTATTGTGCTGATACCGGTAGTAGACATCCCGTCAATAAATTATCTTTAGTGGTAGTGCATTCGTTCGAAAGTTGATAAATCTGGGTTTTGGTCCTGTGATCTGAGGATAAATATTTATGAACTTGGGTCTTCGTACTATGCAGGCTGAA
>VFFT01000058.1 GCA_009392775.1 SAR202 cluster bacterium
AAAGGCTTTTACTGGTTATGGAGACTGCCCCTTAACGATATTGATGGTTTGGAAGGGCGGTATAGCGATTCTCGGTGCGGTATTGGGGGGATTTGCGGGTGGATCAGGCTATATTATGGTCAGAAATTCAGATTGGTTTCTAGCGGTATGGGATAAGTGTTTCAAATTCTTGGGAAAACCTCAGACAATACAGTTGCCCCACATTGGTAGTTTCGCTGATCTTGTAGCTCCGTGTCTTCTTCTCGGTATGGCGATTGGTAGAATTGGAGACGTTATAAATGGTGAGCATTTTGCGAGATTTACTACGTTACCCTGGGGTGTGATCTATACTCATCCGGACAGCCCTGCCATAAATCGCCCTGCGAGTCATCCAGCTGTCGCCTATGAATTAATATTCGATCTGATCATAGTAGTTGTTTTGTGGTTTGCTAAAGATAAGCTGAGACCGGATGGTATGGTATTCGCGCTGGCGCTGAGTCTATACGCACTAGGAAGATTCTTTATAAGCTTCCTCAGAATAGAGGCAAATACGTACTTTGGTTTGAACGAAGCTCAGATTGTGTGTTTGGCAATTCTAATAGTTACTGTGCCGTTATTAGTTTACAAGGCTAGTTTGGTAAGGCGTTCGTGATCTTGATCTAGATTGGGTTATACAGTCGGGTTAGTAAATACTAGAACGGAGTTGTGTCCTCCGAATCCGAAAGAATTACTAACACAGACGTTGGTTTCTAGCTCCTTGGATTTTAGGGGAGTGTAGTTGAGATCACAGTCATCGTCTGATTCATTGAGATTTGCCGTGGGCGGGATAATTCCATTTTGTATGGCCATGATGCATACACAAGCTTCGAGCGCTCCACCAGCCCCTAATAGATGGCCGGTCATAGATTTTGTAGAGCTTATTGGGACTCGATAGGCGTCCTCCCCGAGAGCTAGTTTGATGGCTTTGGTCTCTTGTCTGTCGTTCAGAGGAGTAGATGTTCCATGTGCGTTCAAATAATCTATGTCTGCTGGACAAATTTGTGCAGCGCTCATTGCCATTTTTACTGCATTAGAGGCACTTAGGCCCGTAGGGTTTGGTTCGGTCAAATGGTGAGCATCCGATGTTGCTCCGTAACCAGCTAATACGGCAAGTGGCTTTATGCCTCGGTTAGCGGCATGCTCCGCGCTCTCTAGTACTAGCATTGCTGATCCTTCGGCCATGACGAAGCCATCTCGATCTTTATCGAAAGGTCTGCTGGCTTTATGTGGATCATCATTGAACCTAGATAAGGCTTTGCAGGCATTGAAACCGGCTACTGCTATCGGTGAGATTGGAGCTTCACTTCCGCCTGCTATGACTACATCGGCTTGCCCTCTACGTATCATTTCCCAGCCTTGTCCAAGTGCATCTGCTCCGCTAGAACATGATGATACTGTGCAAAAATTAGCTCCCATGGCGCCAGTGGCCATTGAGACTTGGGCAGATGCCATATCTCCTAGCATCATCGGTATTAGGAAAGGAGTAACCCTGCGGGGTCCTCTCTCAGCTAAAATCTCTTGTTGTTGTGATAGAGTAACTATGCCCCCAATGCCGCTACCTACTACTACTCCTGTTCTAAAAGGGTCTAATGCTGAAACTTCTAGGTTAGCTTGTTTGCAAGCTTCCTTAGCTGCAGCCACAGCGAATTGGGCAAACCGATCCATTCGCCGAGCGTCTTTGCGATCCATATAATTCTCTGGATCGAACCCCTTAACTTCTCCTGCAAAAGTGGTTTCAAAGCCAGTAGTGTCAAAAGCGGTTATGAACTCTATGCCAGATTGGCCAGCAATAAGCTGGTGCCAACTGGTATCAATATCCAGTCCAACGGGGCTTATCGCCCCAATTCCAGTTATCACTACAGGTTGGGTATGATTCATAGGTTATTTAGCTCAGAACCCCGACCATCATGATGCTGGATTTGGCTTAGTCGATGTGTCATACACCTGATTTAATAGGTCTGACAAACTCGAAATACTGGATGTAACTTTGCCGGCTATATCTTGTCGGTCTATAGTTGCTGGATCTGCCAGACTGGATAAATTCTCAGCCAGTTCGTGGACCTGTATGCCTATCGTATCCGACAGTTCTTTTGGACTGTTAGCTAGGGGTTGCGATACTGATCGTAAAGTTTCAGTAAGATCTGCTATCCGAGATGACACGGAGTATCCCAGTTCCTTGCCGACAGTGCTCATAGGATCGGACCAAAGCTTTAGAGTTTCAGTGGCTTCGGCTATTCTAGAGCTAATTGTGTCTCCTAGATCTTTACCGCTTGCTGCTAGTCTCATACGGTATGACCGTAGAATACGGAATATCCTGCCGTATAGAGTGTCGATAGATGTTAATCGGGCAGTATATTTGTCAAATATTTCACGGCTTTCATCCATGCTCCACCGTTCGTCATAATGTACGAACTGCCTACCGGTATACAGATGATAAGGACGTATTTCACCCTCTTCTAGCAGATGACCATTTTCGTTCAAGGGCTTTAGATCTGTCCAGTTGGATGTAGCCGGTAGCGGAGTGAGTAGATTAGCCGTTTGGTATCGACTATTTTGGGTGACCCAGTCTGCGAGATTCATAATGGATTCTTCGGTATCATAAGGCAGTCCGATGATGGTCATAGCCACAACGGAGAATCCCATCCCATTTAGAGTGGTTAAATCTCTTTCCATTTGGCCCGGTTCTTGACGTTTGCCTACTGCGAGTAGATTTTGGGCGTTATTTGATTCAACACCCAGGTATAACATCTTTATATTTGCATCGTACATAGACTGGGCTAGATCGGGGTCTTGACCGATTTCTGCTCTAGCCTGACATATCAGATTCATGTTATCTGTGTGACCGTGCCAGTTTTTAAGGCGTTCTAGCCGCTCATTACGGAACTTGACTGCCCTCAGCGGCGGTGGATGTAGGTCGTCGGATATGAATACGTTAAACTTACCGTTTCGACCTGAGTGTATTAGGCCATCAGATGCCAGCTGTTCTAGTTGGTGAAGTCTTTTGATCTCGGTGTCCCGATTGATTAATCGGTAACCTAGGAATTGCTGGATAACCTGACAGTAAGAGCAGTTTTCGGTGCAGCCTCTGACGGTTTCTAAAACTCCGCCTGCCATAGGATTATCAGGGCTTAGGTCTTTAATAGATAAATAGTCGGGCAATTCTACGAAATCAGGTGCTACCAAGCCAACACGCTTAGTTTGGATTACATTACCGTCTCTCATGTAGCTTATGCCAGATATATTTTCTAGATAGGAGTCCAGCATAGACGAACTCTTGTGCTCTATTAGAACATCGCACAATTGACCAATTATGTCTTCGCCTTCCCTGTTAACTATTACATCAAACTTCCCTAATCGGATAGCTTCTTCAGGTAGCGGGCTCATTTGCGGGCCACCACCAATGGTTATCAGGTCAGGATGATATTCTTTGGCTAACGCCGCTAGCTGGTACGCCCGCGGAGCCTCATTAATCAGCGCAGTGACTAGCAATATATCGACGCCGTCTAAGTCTTTGTCTGGATCAATGAGTCCGACTCTGTCTTCGAACCATATCTGTCGTTCATATTGGTATTGCCCATCCCATTGCCCCAAGGCTCCAGATAGGAACAGCATTCCTTGTCTGGGGATCGCTATGTATTCAAAATTACCGCCAGCTGATGCTGGCTGGATTAGAACTACCCTTTTTGATTGTGACATGCACTGCCTCTTAATTCTATTTTTACTCTTAAAAAACTTTACAGTGGCTTAGTTGGTAAATTATACACTATAGCTTTACATAAACGGAACATAAACTGACACAGATTATTTCAGGTACGCATGGCTCTATATGGTACTTGTGAATTAATCGTATAGTTCTTTTAAACCGGGTATGATTTCATTGGCTATAGTCTCAATATGTCGAGCCCGGTCTTCTCTTGGTGACGCAACACTAAAAATTATGTGTCGGGCTCCTGCCTCTACGTATTCATTGAGTCGTTCTATGCATGTTTTGGGCGGGCCGAGTATGCAGTAGTTCTTTACTATATCTATAAAATCTCCTCCATACAGATACCGTCCTCCTAATGCTTCTGCTGCAACCTTAGCAGCTTCGTCTACAGTAGGATATATTGAGATATATGGGAAAACCCCCCAGTGGAATTGATCTAGCGACTTGGACTCATCCTCCGCTATAACTTTGATCTTATTTACACTGTCTGCGTATCTTTCGGGGCTATAAAAGTATGGTAGCCATCCGTCACCATGCTTCACAGCTCGTTTCATTGCGGCATCTCGCCTACCTGCTACCCATATCGGAGGATTAGGTGTCTGATACGGAGGCGGGTTTATTGAGACGTTTTCCAAATCAAAGAATTTGCTTTGATATGTTACAGGAGTGCCGCTCCACAACTTCCGAAGCAAATATAGGCATTCATTCGTTATTCGTCCTCGGTTCTTGACGTCGATTCCGACCGCTTGATATTCCGCTGGGAATTCGCCTCCTACACCTATGCCTAGAGTTAGCCGGCCTGACGAGGCAAGGTCAAGGGTAGTTGTAAGTTTCGCTAACATGAGTGGATGATAAAATGGAGTCAATAATATGGAAGTTAATAGTCGAATTTTTTCAGTGGCCCCGGCTGCAACAGCCAGTAAGGGTAAACTTGCATGTGTAACTCCGGGCGGCTGGCCTCTCATGAAATGTTCCCCCGCAGCAATATATTCGAACTCCAGATCTTCCAGCCACCTAGCTTCTGCAGTAACTTCGGACGCACCCAACACAGTACTAGCCCCGAAATGAAGCTCAATGCTTTTTTTATCTATGATGTTCCCCCTTAGTGCAATTCTAGGAATGATCTCTATGCTAATATTACACTAACGGGCTGTAAAATTTACGTATGTTACATAAGTGTCAGGGTAAATTGTGGAACTGTTTCGGAAATATGTGGGATATTACCAGAGAATGTACGGGCGCATAATTTAAATGGTTGTTTTAGTGACTGGTGCCACAGGCTTCATAGGGCGCAGTGTAGTTGGCGAGCTACTAAAGCATAACTATGCTGTTAGATGCTTGGTGCACACCCCAGGTTCTGAGAGAGTGTTTTCTGATAGGTCCGTGGAAATATATTATGGGGATATTAGAGACCAGAACTCGATTGTAAGTGCATGTCAAGGTGTTGAATTCGTGATCAATCTCGTGTCTACGATTACTCCTGCTCGAGGTTCTGATATGTTGTCCACTAACGTAGTAGGGACCGCTAATTTAGTTTCCGCTATAGAAAACTCAGGCTCAGTTAAACACCTTGTGCATGTTAGCGTATTGGGAGCTAATGATAACCCACGTGAAAGGTACTTTTTCAGTAAATGGAAGGGAGAACAAGAAATAAAGAGAACTCGAATATCCTATACGATTATTCGTCCATCAGTAATAACGGGTGCATCAGATAGGTTTTCGAATCTATTAGGCTCTCTAGTAACCCTATTTCCGGCGGTTCCAGTAGTGGGTCATGGGAGGAACAGAATTCAACCCATGGTTGTAGAAGATTTTGCATATTGTGTAGTGGCGAGTCTCGGACGAAATGATCTAGAGAGTAAGATTATTGAGCTAGGAGGAGACCTTCATTTGAGCGTAAATGAAATGATTGATTACATATCTGATGCTATGGGTAGGCGACGTATAAAAATTCATTTTCCCTTCTGGGTGTCGGGATTGTTTTGTTCATTGATGAATATTTTTATGACAAAACCAATTCTAAATAGAGAACTAGCAAGAATGTTGTCAAACCGTAACGTTACTGATATTGGGGTCGCTAAGTCTGTTTTTGGGATCACTCCGAAAGCATTTTCAGAAGACATTCATCACTTAACTGGTATGAATGTGAAAAATGCTACTGATCATCTTTTCCGTAACAGTGACAAGCGCTTTGAGACTCCTAAGAACAGAGAGTGATTGTGACGTATACGAGTGCAATAAATTATCTACTAAATTTAGTGGATCATGAGAGAACTTCTGACAGATTACCGAGGCAGAAAAGGATTTATGATCTTGAGATAATGAATTCCCTGTTAGAAACGATGAATAATCCTCACAGGAATGCTCGGACCATTCATGTTGCTGGGACTAAAGGGAAGGGGAGTACGTCCTCTATGTGTGATTCTATTCTCAATGAGTCCGGATATACGACCGGTTTTTATTCGTCTCCCCATCTACACACGTTTAGGGAGAGGATTCGGCTAGACACTGAGGAAGTTAGTGAGCTCTTATTTAGCCATCTAGTAGATACGGTAAAGTCCTACGCTGAGACTATGACGGAATCCGATGTTTCACTATTCGAATTTATGACCGCGATGGCCTTTTATTGCTTTGCAGAGAAAAATGTGGATTTTCAGACAATAGAGGTAGGCTTGGGTGGGCGCCTTGATGCGACAAATGTGGTAAGTCCAGAAATTGCCATTATTACATCCATAAGTTTGGACCATATAGCCATACTCGGGGATTCAATAGAGCAAATCGCGTTCGAAAAGGCAGGAATAATAAAACCCAATTGTGATGTTGTAATATCTCCACAACAAGAGTCTGTATATGGGAAACTGAATAATATCTGTCAAGCTCGAGGAGCGCGAAGTATTATAGTTGGTAAGGACGTCACGTGGGAGTGCCGAAGTCAAGATTCGAATAGGCAACAAGCTACTATTAATGGACGTTTGGGAAAATATGAAATTGATCTACCTCTGTTGGGAGATTTTCAATTAGAAAATGCCTCAAGTGTATTAGCTGCTATGGAGATTTTAATCGAGAAGGGTGCAACAATATCTGAGCAATCCATATACGATGGTTTGTATAAGGTGTCGTGGCCTTGTCGTATGGAATACATATCGGACTCACCTAAGGTATTATTAGACGGTGCTCACAATCCTTATTCAATTGAAGTGTTACTAAAAAATTTGAAAAGGCAATTTAGCGACAATAGACTTCTCTTTATAATAGGGGTTTCTAGAGATAAAAACGTTTCGGAAATGGCTAGCTTAATATCTGGAATGAATAGTAGAGTTATAACGACTAAATCTCGGCATCCGAGGTCATTGGATACCCAAGATTTATCTGAACTTTTTATGAGTTCAGGAACTACACGGCTGTCATCTACTGCTAGTGTTAACGAAGCACTAGCAGTAGCGAGCTCACTAGCGGGTGACGATACACTTATAGTCGTTACTGGGTCGCTTTTTGTGGCCGCAGAAGCCCGAGAACATATCTTAGACATAACTCCAGAATTATATCCAGATTTGTTGAGTGGAAATTCAATATAAATTAGTCCGGCAACCTGTTGGTAAACTGTAACCGGATTATTGATTAGATTAGTATTTATATGTAAGTGTCTATTATGGAGAATATTGGCAATGACTGGTAACCGCGTCGTAATAACTGGACTTGGTGCAGTGACCCCACTAGGGGAATCGGTTGATGAGTTTTGGAATGGTTTGATATCTGGTGCGTCAGGTGTTGCTACCATGAGCCTTTGTGATCCATCTGCATATCCATGTCAGGTAGCGGGAGAGGTTGTTGGATTTGATCATTCCCAATACATAAATAAGAGAGAGGCTCGACGGATGGCCAGATTTTCTCAGATGGCTGTTGTAGCTGGATTGCAGGCAATGGAATCATCTGGACTGGACCTTACCAATGAAGATCCATTCAGGCTCGGGATAATTATGGGTAATGGTAATGGAGGATTCCCAACTTTAGAAGATAACTGTAGAGTAATGGCAGACAAGGGCGGGATGAAGATGACTCCATTTTTTTTCCCGATGGTATTGCCAAATATGGCGGCTGGTAATTTGAGTCATTATCTAGGTTTTAAGGGATACAACGCGACTGTTAGTACTGCATGTGCAGCTTCGAATCAAGCAATTGGGGAAGCCCTCGGGGTAATTCGCAACGGACTTGCTGATGTGGTATTCGCTGGAGGGTCTGAAGCAGGTATAAGTGAATTAGGTCTGTCGGGGTTCTCTGTAATGCGAGCGTTAACTACTCAGAATGAGAATCCAGCTTCTGCGAGTAGACCCTTTGACCTTAATAGAGATGGATTTATACCCGCAGAAGGTTCAGGTATCTTGGTATTGGAAAATTTAGATCATGCTGTCCGTCGTCAGGCTAAAATCCTAGCAGAGGTAGTGGGATTCGGATGTACTGCTGATGCAGGGCACCTAGTTCAGCCAGAACCTACAGGATCAGCTGCTTCGACAGCCATTCAAATCGCTTTAGCTGATGCTAAGTTACAGCCGTCACAAGTGGACTATATTAATGCTCATGGAACATCGACTCCATTGAATGATTCGATAGAAACCATTGTAATTAAGAGGGTTTTTGGAGAACAAGCGTATGGAATCCCGATAAGCTCAACGAAATCTATGATAGGACATTCTTTAGGGGCGTCAGGCTCATTGGAGGCTGTCGCGTGTGTAAAAACGATCACGGATCAAGTGATTCACCCCACTATCAACTATGAAACTCCTGATCCCGAATGTGATTTGGACTATGTTCCTAATGAAGCGCGCAGAGATTTAGGCATTCAAGTGGTATTGTCCAACGCCTTTGGGTTTGGAGGGCAGAACGCTTGCCTGTTGTTTAAGAAATATTCTGAGTGACAGTGGGTGGTTTTATCTAGTCTGCAGCTCTTAGTATTTGGTCTAATATGGCCTGGACCGCCATCGTGTGGCTGCATACCTTCTGTGATGAGTACGCCCTGCAATTGCATGTCCAGTGCTCGTGATTGTAAATGACCTCGTGTATGCTGTGATTACCTTCGAAGGTGGCACTGAACGTCTTTACGCTTACTCGTTCGGGTTCTGAGGAATATTGGAGGGCTTTCTGAACACGGCCAATGGCGTCTGATGTCATACTCTCTCCATATGTCTCAAGGTAGATCGATTTTACGAATGTAACTAAACGGAGTCAAGTATGAAAGTTGTGACAATCCTGATTGTGTAGCTAGTAAGACATTATTTGGTGTTAACTGGAGCGAGGTTTAATTGACGCTCAGTTTGTGGCTATCATACAATTTATCTATTCCAAGGCAAAGACGTGCGTGAGTATTTAGTATGGATGGAAATAAGGTACGGTCATCATATATAGAATTTTTTGAGCAGAATCAGCATCTACACATGCCCAGTTCTTCGCTAATACCGGCAGGTGATCCGACTCTGTTGTTTACCAGCGCTGGTATGGTTCCATTCAAACCATTTTTTATGGGAGAACAGATTCCTCCGTGTCCTAGATTGACAAGTCATCAGAAAAGTTTTCGTACGGCAGACATAGAAGAAGTAGGAGACCATAAACATCTTACGTTCTTCGAAATGTTAGGTAATTTTAGCATTGGAGATTATTTTAAAACTGGAGCAATCTCATATGCATGGGAGTTGATTACGAGTGTATTCAAGCTTGATCCTGAAAAGATATACGTGACGGTTTATCTTGACGACGATGAAGCATATGAAATCTGGAAGTCTGATATAGGCATTCCAGAAGAACGAATATACCGGTATGGTGACGCAGATAACTGGTGGGGCCCTGCTGGTGATGAAGGGCCGACTGGTCCTTGTTCTGAGCTGCACTATGATGGTGGGTCCGAGAAGGGTTGCACCTCTATGATGACTCCAATCGAACTTGATCTACAATTGAGATCTGAGCGAGATAAAGGAATATCTCCGACAATAACAGGGTGTCATCCGAACTGCGATTGCGAAAGGTTCGTTGAACTGTGGAACTTGGTATTTATGCAATTTTACCAAGATGCAGATCGTAATAGAACTCCACTCCCGGCACCGAGTGTGGACACTGGTATGGGTTTGGAACGTATTACTGCTGTATTGCAAGGCAAAAATAATGTTTATGAAACTGATCTTTTCTCAAGCATCGTGGACTGCGTTTGTGATCTGTCCGGTATACCTTACGGTAAATCTGAAGAATCAGATTTCGCTATACGGGTTGTATCTGAACATGCTCGTGCCGCAAGCTTCTTGATTGGTGATGGCGTAGTACCTGCTAATGAAGGGAGAGGCTATGTTCTTCGGAGGGTCATTCGCCGCGCGATAAGATACGGTCGTAGATTGGGATTAGAACAACCGTTTTTGAGCAAGGTAGCTCAATCAGTTTTAGACAAATTTGGGAGTGTATACAAAGAATTATCAGAAAGCAGTGAATTTATCATTCGTGTTATAGGTCTGGAAGAAGATCGGTTTGCAAATACATATGAGCAAGGAAACGCTATTCTCCAGGATATGATAGCCTTCCGAAAAGCTCTCTGGAATCTCTGTGAGGGTAAAATCACCGCGCAAGATATCGCTGCTACTGGAGCTGATAATAGATTGGTAGGAGACCGATTTGAAGAGGAATTAACGAGATTTGTTAACATGCTTGCATCTAATCCGGATGCTGGGGTTACTGTTGATCAAGCGAATATGTTGCCCGGTGAGTGGGTTTTCTTATTGTCTGACACTTATGGATTTCCCTCCGAGCTGACGGCTGAAATTACCCGTGAACACGGAGTCTCAGTCGATATAGACGGATTTACAGTTGAAATGGATGCTCAAAGAGATAGGGCTCGGGCCGCACAATCATTTAGTGGTGGCATGGAGATGCTCACAGTATATCAAGAACTGGGAGCGGACAAAACGTTATTTGTAGGATACGACCAGATGTCGGGTCATTCATCGATAGAAGCTTTACTGGTAGATGGCGTATCAGTAATGCACGCTAAAGAATCTGAACGGGTAGAAGTTCTACTGGGTCAAACCCCATTCTATGCTGAAAGCGGCGGTCAGATTGGGGACAAAGGCGAAATTATCTCTCCAAACGGATCGCTACAAGTTTTGGATACCTATAGCCCTATAGCAGGCTTGATAATCCACAAATGTATCGTTTCCAAGGGAGATATAGAGTTTGGAGACAAGGTCAGTTGTCACGTTGATGTTGTTAATAGGACAAATGCAGCCAGAAATCATAGTGCGACGCATTTACTACATGCATCTCTTCGCTCGGTATTAGGACCACATGTCCGACAAGCAGGGTCTCACGTGAGTTCAGATAGATTGCGATTTGATTTTAGCCATGTTAGCTCGTTAACGCATGAAGAACAAATATCCGTACAAACCTTGGCAAATGAAAAAATACGGGACAATCTAAATGTCAGGACTCATGAGACATCTTATGCTGAGGCAGTTAAAGAAGGAGCTTTGGCGTTTTTCGGAGATAAGTATGGCGATGTGGTTAGAGTTGTTACCATGTCTGATGAGCAAGCTTTTAGCGTGGAAGTGTGCGGAGGTACACACGTCCGCGCGACTGGTCAAATAGGTACCCTCTTTGTTCTAGGAGAGACTAGTATAGGGGGAGGAATGAGGCGAATAGAGGCACTATCAGGTAGTGCTAGTGAGAGCTTGTTAATGGATAAGGCGGACACTTTAGATTCCTTGTCTAGGCAGCTTCAGTGCCCAGTAGACGAAATAGAAGAACGTCTAGATGGGTTTGTGAAGGACAATGATGAGCTAAAAAAGCAATTAAACGAACTTCAGAGAGTATTGTCACGACAAGAATCCGAAGCGCTTTTAGGTGCCTACGTGGATATTAATGGTATAAAAGTACTTAGTGCTGAGACTTCTGCTCCAGATGCTGATGCTTTGCGAGAGATGGGAGATTTTATAAAAGCAAAGCTGGGCAGTGTTGCTATCGTATTAGGAAGCAGTAAGCCGGGTAATCCAATTATAGTCGCTATGCTAACAAACGATCTGGTAGAAAAGGGAATGAGTGCCGTAGATATAGTGCGTGGTGTAGCTAAGGTCGTTGGTGGAGGCGGAGGCGGCAATTCTGAAATGGCGCAAGCCGGTGGGCGTCACCCTGGTAAACTACCTGAGGCTCTACAAACCGCACCGGAAATGATCAGAACAATGTTAAATTAATGATTTCTGAGAATGTACCACAACGATTAATGGGGTTAGATGTAGGAGACCGTCGAATAGGTCTCGCAGTGTCTTATTGCGAGACTGATTTAATTATGCCTGTTGGACATATCAACAGGTCAAGCTTATCGAATGATATAGATCAACTCTTTGAGTGGTCAAATAAGAGACTTATAAATGCATTTGTGGTCGGGATTCCGTATCGAGAGATTGATTCTCGGAGCACCACTCAAGTGAAGAAAATTCAAAAATTCATCCAAGTATTAAGGTCAAGGACAAAATTGGTAGTACATACTATTGATGAGTCATACACTACAGTTGGTGCCACTGGGATTATGCAGGATAGAGGTGAAGAGCCTTCCAGACAGCGAGGTGATGTTGATGCTCTGGCGGCTGCATTAATACTTGAGCGATTTCTGGTTCAGCAAGCGATAAACTATACAGGACAATCTAGATTTCGGAAATAATATAATCTTCAGATTCGGGTGTCATCGTGCTTAAGTTTAGATCAAACGTGAGTACGGTTGAAGTTTTGAATGAACCACTTAATACTCTGACTCCATTTTTAGCTACTACGCTATCAGCCTCGAGCATATCTAGATCGTCACTCTCTTTGCCTGTCCTGTTACAGACCAAAATAGGAAGACCGGTCTCTTCTGTCCTCCTCTCCCATTCTCCGTCGGGCCCACATCCGCCCGGTCCCCAAGATGATGGAGATACTAATATCTGGGCTCCTTGTGTTTTCAATAAGTTTGAGATTTCGCCTTTATAGGCGTCGGCACATACAAGAATGCCTACAGATATCCCATCACATTCGATTGGCATACATTCGGTCCCTGGACTGGACCACCCTTCAGGCCCTTTTAGTGTTTTAATTTTTCTGTGCCGTCCTATAATATTTCCCGATGAATGGATTACAAAAACTGTGTTGAAAAGTGATTCGCTAATAGGATCGCGCTCTGGATACGACATGAATAGTGTAATCTGATGTTTCTTTACTGTCTCACATAGACTAGTCATCCATTCGTCGGGCTGGACTTGGATCCAGTCTGTCCCGATGTATCTCTCAAACAAATAGCCTGGTATGCAGAGTTCCGGAGTTACAACCCAGTGAGAGCCTTGATTGGCTGCAACCTGTATTCCTAATTCAATAAGCTTCCGGTTATGGTGAATATTACCCACTTCGGGCTCTATGTGAAGAAAGGATACCCGAAGACGATCTTCATTATTTGCTTGGCTCATAGGTCAAACAACTTCCGTTAGTTTTCAGATTAGGACCGATTATTATCTCTAATATTATACCACCGCCGTCAGGTGAAAATACTTGACTAGGTTTAAGTGGAAGGTCAGAATAGTAGTCTCGTATAAATTGCTTTCAGATGCCCTATGGTGTAGCGGTAGCACGTCAGCCTTTGGAGCTGTAAGCCCTGGTTCGAACCCAGGTAGGGCAGCCAAATATATGGCAATTCTTTCGATCTGATTAGCAAAGCAGGACCTAATTCTTTGCCTTGTGCGGGTGTTTAAATGTACGCTTTGATAATTGCAGGTGGAAAGGGTGAACGGTTGAGGCCTGTCACTGACTCTATTCCTAAACCCATGATTCCGGTAGCTGGCAAGCCTATTTTAGAGCATCAAATAAATTGGTTGAAACACGCTGGAGTAACCGATATTGTTCTATTGGTAGGTCATTTGGCTAAATCCATTGAGGAACATTTTAACGATGGATCGGAATTTGGTATTAATCTATATTATAGTCGTGAAGATACCCCGCTCGGAAGGGGAGGTGCTATAAAGAGAGGTTTGGAATTTGTCGAAAGCGAAGATGCTGTATTTGTCATAAATGGAGATATTATCTGTGATCATAAGGCAATAGATGTCTTAGACGGATTTAATGAGCAAAGACGGTTAGTCCCAAAGCATATGGCTACCCTAATGGTTGTCCCTATGGTTAGCCCGTATGGCATAGTGTATTTTGACGATGCGAATAAAGTCAGGGACTTTAAAGAAAAAGATGTTTTGCCTTATTGGATAAATGGTGGCGTATATGTTTTTAGTACTAACATCAGAAAATATCTTCCAGACGTTGGGGATCATGAAGTAGAGGCCTTTCCTAGGTTAGCTTCTGATGGGCAAATAGGCATAGTGAAAAGCAATAAATTTTGGAGAAGTGTAGATTCATTTAAAGATCTATCAGAGGTTGAGCATCATCTGACTCATCAGGGGGGCATTACCTAGAGGAAACTTGGCATGACCTCTTCTGATATGGTGTGCATCAACTCTTTAATGCGAATAACATCGCCGGAATTTATTGCGAGTATGATATGGTCTGCTCCTGAAGATTCATATTCAGCTATACCGTTTATCATTTGGTCAGAGCTATCACCTGAGAGAGTAGCTCTCTGGGCAGCCCTCTCACTAGAAGGTTTCCCGTGAGCTTGAACTTCAACTCTGGTAGACCAAGCGAAGTGGGAAATATCTCGATTTTGAGATTCTGCTAACTCTTCTATCTGCTGCTTCCTGACCGAATATGCTGATGGATCTACTCCAGATGGGTGCCATCCGTCGCCCACCCGTGCAGCCCGGGCTAGCGCCCCGTCACTTGCACCACCGATCCATATTGGTATAGAAGGTTTTTGTAATGGTTTGGGGGAGAATTTTAAATCTGAGAAATTCCAACGGCTACTCGAATATGATGGATTCTCGTTGGTCCACAATTCCTTGAGGATATTGATTGATTCGTTAGTTAACGACCCTCTGTCTTTTAGAGAAATTCCTAAAGCATCAAACTCTTCGGACATAGCGCCGACTCCGACTCCTAGGGTTAATCGACCTCCTGAGATTTGATCTAACGTGGCAGTGTATTTAGCTAGCTCCACAGGGTTATGGTACGGCATAACAAGTACTGAAGTCCCAAGCGTAATAGATTGCGTCGTAGCCGATAGGTATGACAGGATCGAAAGCGGATGATAATATGGTGCGTCGTCCAGACGCTCCCTTATATAGCCATTATTGAATAGGTGGTCCATTACCCATATAGAGTCGAATCCCAATGACTCGGCTAATGGGCCCATCGCTACCACGTCGGAGGGATCAGGGATTCCCCAGTTGTTCGGTATTGTAACGCCGAATTTCATAAATGGTCTTCCCTGTGAGTCTCTGGCTAATGGGTTTTAATTGCTTGGACTAGTCGGGCGGTTTCTATTGCGGCTTCTGCTGAATTGCTACCAAGATTACCCGACTTTCCGCCAGCTCGGTTAATTGCCTGTTCCATGTTGTCAGTCGTCAGTACGCCAAATATGGTGGGAACTCCGGTTTCTCTGCCTGCAGCACTAATTCCCGCTGCTGCCTGTCCTGCTACCATTTCGTAATGGTCAGTTTCACCTTTTATTACTGCTCCAAGGCATATTACAGCGTCAAATTGGCCGGTTTCGCCGTAGGCTTTTGCCACCACAGGTAGTTCGAAGGATCCTGGGACCCAGGAGATATTTATATCGTTGTCTGTTACGCCATTTCGGGTTAGAGTGTTAACGGCACCTTCTAGAAGTCGGCTCGTGACAAATTCATTGAACCTAGCTACAACAATTGCTATGCGCAATCCTCGTCCGTTTACTTCTATGTTCATTTCGTTCGGCACAACTACTCTCCTGTATCATCAAATCAATTTCTTGTAACAGTTTAACCTGAAAATCATACCTAGTCACCTTTGATAAGGATATTTCTTATAGCGAATATACGTTGGAACAGTGTGAAAAACGATATCACTGATACTAACAACAATACCCATAGCATGAAATCAACGTTGACTAAATGATCTATGACCAATCCAACACCTAATATTATGACCCTTTCAGTTCTGGTCATCAGTCCTGTCCGCGTATAAGCATTCAGCCCTTCGCCTCGTGCACGTAGATAACTCACCGACTGGGACAAAATCAGAGATAAAATCAATACCATGATATATACAAATGTTTTCTCTTTACTGAAGTCTGATAGGAGTATGTAAGCGGCTATGCCTAGCAAAAGACTTGCCTCTCCTAGTCGGTCTAGTACGGAGTCTAGCAATGCCCCAAAAGGGCTTTCAGTGTTTGTTAAGCGCGCTAAACCGCCGTCAAATAGATCCAAACCAGCGCCGAAAAGAAAGAGTATCCCTCCGTATAATAGCTCTCCTAATCCGACTAATAATGCAGATGCTACACAAAAGGAAAATCCTATGACAGTGGTCCAATTAGGAGTCAGCCCAAGCTTATTCAGTAACTTGGCTCCTGGTACTTCAATATATTGTGCTAGTAAAGATCTAACGTGCTCTCGTTTAAGCATTTAACGCCGTTCGGGAGACTGAATTGTCGAGGTGTTCATAGTAGAACTCTTCGATAGTGTGTGCTATTGATCCCCAACTATATCTCTGAGCGGTGATTTTGGCTATAGAGCCCATGTGTAGCCTCAATTGGGGATTTTTAATTAAGTACAATATCGCTTGTTCCATATCGCGTAGTTCGTAAGTATTGACTAGTAGGCCTTCGTATCTTGGCCTTATTATCTCATTATAACCTGATATATCGGAAGCTATTACAGGGATACCAGATGCCATCGCCTCAAGAAGCACTATACCAAAACTCTCTGGGCCTGTTGAAGGGGAACAGAAAACATGTGCAGAAACATAGTAACGTGGCAGCTGATGATACGAAACTTCTCCTATAATTACTACATCTTCACTATTTATGCTTTTAAGTATCGCCGAACATTCTGAGTCAAGTTTGCCTGGGCCAACAATTATGAGCCGTATGTTGGGATATATCCGCCTAACGTGTTTGAAAGCAATGAGTAGATATTTCAATCCCTTCTTCTTCTCTAGTCTGCCTACAAATAACAGGTTTATTTTGCCATCTGAGAATTCTGGTAATGGATCTGCACTATCCGCAAAATGATTTGTGTCGATGCCATTGGGAATAATATGATAATTTCCGGGGAAATGATTTGCTATGCAGTGTTTTGCAGTTTGAGATACGGCAATGCGGCCGTGTATTCGTTTATGCCATCTTTGTACCAGCGGTTTTGTCATGCTATATAAG
>VFFT01000059.1 GCA_009392775.1 SAR202 cluster bacterium
GCAACTTAATCGTCGCAAAGGCCCCTTAAACGAGCCAGCCTAATATAAAAAAGGCCTCTCTATGAGAGAGGCCTTTTTTATATTAGGCTGGCTCTATGGTCGTAGGGATATCTACTATATACCAATATTTCCCGACAAAACGCTAACCGCAGTTAACACAGCATCTGTCTACTCTGTGACCTTCTTCAACTTCAATTAATCCCATTTCCATCGACCCTTCAGCACACTCTTTAGTAGGATTCGGGCATCTTGGATGGAAACTACAGCCCTGCGGAGGATTCAGAGGTGATGGCACTTCACCCTCTAGCATGAAACCTTCCCGCTGAGAATCTGGATGAGCAGGCAAAGAAGCTTCTATCAAAGCTCTAGTGTACGGATGCCTAGGGTTGTCGAATACCTTTTTAGTAAGTCCTTCTTCCACCATTTTCCCTAGATACATAACACCGACATGGTGACTCATATAGCGTACCGTGGCTAACTGGTGAGCTATAAGCAAATAACTAACCCCGTATTGGTCCTGCAATTGCTTCAATAGATTCATTATTTGGGCTCGGATCGATACGTCCAGAGCTGAAACCGGTTCGTCCAGGACTATCACTTTTGGCTGTAGTGACAAAGCCCTCGCAATGGCGATTCTTTGCCTTTGCCCACCGCTGAATTCATGAGGGTAATAATCAGCCTGGAAAGTGTGCAACCCGACATCGTTCAATAGCTTCTCTGTACGCTCTCTGATCTCTCCTTTAGGGATTTCCTGATTAGCAAGGAGAGGTTCCATTATGATATTCCCGACTTTCATTCTGGGGTTTAAGGAACTCCATGGATCTTGGAACACAGCTTGTATCGACGCCCTGTACTCTTTTCGCTGATCCCTGGTGAATGTGTCCATGTCATTCCCATTAAATCGGATCATACCACCCGTTGGTTTTTCTACCTGCAGGACCATCTTTGCAGTTGTAGTTTTACCGCAACCCGACTCTCCTACCAAGCTATAGGTTTCCCCCTCGTTTATCTTGAAGGAAACCCCATCAACGGCTTTAACTTGGCCTGTCACTTTTTTCAGGATAGCCCCGGATGTTACGGGAAAATATTTCTGGGTCTCTTGAAGTTCTATTATTGTATTTACAGCAGCCATACTAATTCTCCGATAATTTCCAGCAAGTAGCAGTATGTCTCTTAGAAGCATCCCCAATCTGTACTATATCAGGGAATTCTACCTGGCATTTATCAAATGCGTATTGGCAACGCGGCGCAAAAGTACATCCTGCTGGAAGATTGTCTAATGCGGGCGGTTGGCCTTCAATTGCATACAGCATTTCCACATCTTCTTCGACATTCGGAACTGATTTCATAAGTGCTTCCGTGTATGGATGCTGTGGATTATTGAACATGTCACGGACGTCCGCTATTTCGGCGACCTTACCTGCATACATAACAGCTACCCTGTCACACATCTTTGCAACCACACCCATGTCGTGAGTAATGAATATGATCGCCATTCCGGTATCGCGCTGAAGTTCTTTCAGTAATTCCAAATACTGATACTGGATAGTCGCATCCAGAGACGTTGTTGCTTCATCAGCTATCAATACCTGTGGTGATCCAGCTATAGCAATGGCACCAACAACACGTTGTCTCATGCCTCCGCTCATCTGGTGGGGAAAGTTGTCTATTCGGCTCTCGGGAGCTGCGATCCTAACTTTATGCAAGAGATCAATCGCTCGTTCTTTTAGAGTCTCGCCAGTTTGAGCCAGACTCTGCTTCACAGTCTCTATAACCTGATTCCCCACGCTGAATACTGGATTTAGGGAAGTCATAGGATCCTGAAGGATCATGCATATATCACGTCCCCTAATACGTTGTAATTCTGATTGGGTTTTTTGAACTAAGTCATCCCCATTAAATAGTATTTCGCCTTCTACTATCTTACCGGCGGGTTGAGGAACTAACCCCATTATAGATAAGGCTGTCATGCTCTTACCTGACCCAGACTCGCCTACTATTCCCAGAGTCTCTCCAGCATTCAAGCTGAAGGTGACGCCATCCACTGCTTTCACAATACCAGACCTAGTGAAGAAATGAGTCTTGAGATTATTTACTTGTAAAACTGGAGCTTGTGCCACTATACCGGCCCTCCATACTCTAAATTACGCATTTACTAACTAGCCTACGTCCTACGTAGTTTCGGATCCAATGTGTCTCTCAACCAGTCGCCAAACAGGTTCATACAAATAACAACAATGGTAATACATAGACCTGGTAGCAGCGACAGCCACCATAGGTCTACTAAGTTATCCCTACCTTCGGATACCATAATGCCCCAAGCCGAAGTCCCTGGAGGGACACCAACACCTAAGAAACTCAATGACGCTTCTAGTAATATAGTCTGTCCTACTAGCAAGCTAACGATAATAAGCACCGTGTTAATAACATTCGGGAATATATGCCTGTACATTATCACGTGTGGTCGGACTCCGGCTACGACAGCCATAACCACGAAATCACGCTCTTTCAAGGTTAAAACCTCTCCACGAATCTGTCTGGCAAATCGAGCCCAGACAGTCGCCATGATCGCGATTATAACGTTTTGTATACCAGCTCCTCCCTGAATAGCAACGATAATCAGTGCCAACAATATAGTTGGGAATCCCATAACAGCATCACAACATCTCATAATGAATGCGTCCGTCTTCCCACCCCAGTAGCCTGAAGCTATACCAATCGCAGTTCCAACAATGGCGCCAAATGCTAGTGAAACCAAGCTAATAAAAGCTGATATACGAGCTCCGTATATCAGACGACTCAGCATATCGCGACCTAACCGGTCCACACCTAGGATGTTTTCAGATGACTCGAAAGGCCCTATCTTAGACACACCCTTGAGAACGTCCAGATCTTCAGGACTATGTGGAGCGACCCAAGGAGCGAATACTGCACATATCACTAGAACGATAAGCACAGTGATCGGGAACCAAGGCATTTTTAATTCCTTGGATTTTTTTCGCAAATCTGAGAGCTTAGTCCCAAATGACTTTTTATCGTTTAATACCGCTTCTGCGTCGACCGTGGCCATTGGCTATCCTCCGAATCTTTTTGATCAAATGTTATCTGTGTTTCCTTTAACCGTACCGAATTCTCGGATCCACATACGCATACAGCAAATCAACAATAGTTGATAGGACTATGTACAGGAGCCCGGACGTTAGAACAGTGGCCAAGATGACGTTTACGTCTCTCTCCCTGATACCTCCAAGCATGAGTAATCCAATACCAGGCCAAGCAAACACAACCTCAACTACTATTGACCCATTTAGCAGACCTGCAAAGCTGACACCGCCAAATGTTAGCACTGGTATGATTGCGTTCTTTAAAGCATGTTTGTAGATAACTACTCTCTCACTTAGGCCTTTAATTCGTGCAAATTTCACGAACTCACTATCCAGAACTTCTAACATGCTAGACCTAGTCAGACGCATGAACCCTGCCATAATGAACAAGGAAATAGAGAAGGCAGGAAGGATATAATGGTCTATTCCACCTTTACCAAAAGCAGGCAACAACTTCCACTGGGCTGCAAATAGCATGATTAGCATAATCGCTACCCAGAATTGAGGTGCCGACATACCAACAATAGCAAACACTTTACAAAGACGATCTATATAAGAGTTGCGATATAACGCCGCAATTATACCCAGCGGTATACCCATTGCCATGGCTACCAGCAAACCAGCCCCTGCTAGCTGAAGGGTTGCGGGAACTCGCTCTAACAACATATCCCACACCGGGCGTCTTTTAGTCCCTGAATCCCCGAGATCTCCCATGACAGCTTTACCTGCCCAGGCCAAATACCTCTGGTAGGCGGGTTTATTCAGGCCCAGTTTCTCCCTGAGCTCTTCTAATTCTTCCTGAGTAGTATCAGCGGTAGAGAGCACTAATGCTAAGTCACCGGTCTGTTCAGCGCCGAAAAATACAACTACGCTCAACACCAACAGGGTGAAGAATGATTGTACTACCCTAATGAATAAAAACCGCTGCATGTGCCCCCCCTAAAACGTGAACGACGATATACTCTATTGATAATGTCTGATAACTGCTTTATTAACTTAAAAACTAATAGGTATCAGATACGAATTCATACTCTTTATTATGCCCACATATACCACGCGACGATACCTATTCCACCCCCGCGCGGAATTCGGGAAATGTAGCATGAACGTACGTTGATGTCAACAGATATTACCGCATTGATTCACCTAGCAGCGACTACACAAATAGTGTTCTGGTATTATCATCTTAATAATAGATACAACAGATGAATTAAAGCATCCAAAAAGGAATGTGTTGCTACGTTTTAGCTTTAACAACTTGCAGGATAAAGCTGCTTATCTCCCGGTAATTTCGTGGGCATTCTACGATTTCGCAAACACAATATTCGCAATGAATATACTAAGCCTCTACTTTGTCCTATGGGCCACAGAGGATCACTCTAGTACTCAGCTTACCTTCAGTTTATTCCTCTCCGGTTCCATGCTAGCTTCTGCCGTTACGGCACCATTCTACGGAAGTATCAGCGATATAGTTGGGAAACGAATATTGCTATTGGCAACAGGAGTTGCAGTATGCGCCTTAGCTACTTCCTTAATTGGCGTACTAGGGGGTGTAACTGTCGGACTAATATTGTTTGCTATAGCAAACTACTCTTACCAGTCGTCAAACATATTCTATGACGCATTACTGCCCACGGTAAGTAACTCGAATAACAGGGGTAAAACTTCCGGGTTTGGGGTGGCACTGGGTTACATAGGTACTATTACAGGAATTTTGATGGTATCTCCGTTTGTAGAAGAATGGGGCAGACAAGCGGCTTTCATACCGACAGCATTTCTTTTCTTACTATTTTCTTTACCCTGCCTAGTCTTTGTTAAAGAGCAACAGATCACTTCTTCGATCAGCATAGATATTTTCCGGAAGGCTTATATAAATGTATATCAAGTTGTTCGACAGGCGAAGATGCATAAACCAGCTTTTCAATTCATTATAGCCAGGTTTTTTTACCTTGATGCCATTAATACTTTAATAGTATTTATGGCTGTATTTGTGAGCCAAGTACTCAAATACTCTAACCAACAAATAGAAATGCTACTGATTGTTTCAACAACTTGTGCTATATTCGGAGCCCTGATATATGGCAGAATTTCGGATAGAATAGGTCCCAAGAAAACTCTGTTAATAATTTTATCGCAATGGTTCCTCGTATTTTCCTCAGCCACATTTACGACTAATCCATTTCATTTCTGGTTTATAGGATCTATAGCTGGAATATCTCTCGGGGCTCTGTGGGCAGCTGACAGAGCACTATTATTGAGAATATCTCCGCCAGATCAGATTGGAACGTATTTTGGTTTTTATCAATTTGCAGGACGATTCTCCGCCGTCATTGGGCCTATTTTGTGGGGGATAACAACAGATGCGTTCTTAGACCTAGGATCTGTCCGTTTCCGAATAGCTACCGCTGTTCTGTTAGTACCATTAATCATTGGCCTTGCCTTATTGGTACGCACTTCTGACCAACCTACGTCCATCCACTTGGCGACTGAATAAGCTAACTGACTTCTCTCATATTATTATCGTTGACGTCCATACTGACCGGAATTACACTGCCCTGATGATTTGACAAGCTGAGGTGAACCAATGGCAGATAATGATACGCAAAGACAATTGCCGCTTCATGGACTTAGAGTTCTTGACGCCACTCATATTGTAGCGGGTCCGTTTTGCTCACTAATACTAGCTGACATGGGAGCTGAAGTTATAAAGATAGAACGCCCTTTGTCAGGCGATCTAGTACGAGGGCGTGGCCCATTTATAAAAAATGAGAAGGGAGACGAGGTAAGCTCCAGATATCTTGGTATAAATCGCAACAAAAAGAGTGTGACATTAGACTTACGGAATACCAAATGCAAAGAAGCGTTTGAAAATTTGGTGAGAAATTCAGATATTTTGATCGACAATTGGGGTCCTGGGGCATTTGAAAGACTCGGATTGGGATACAAACACCTTAATAAGATAAATCCTCGGCTAATTTACGCGAGCATAACCGGATACGGAGATGAAGAAACTAGACGTGGCCCGTATTCTTCCTGGCCTGCCAATAATTTAAGTATACAAGGAATGTCTGGGTGGATGGAAATGACCGGCGATCCGGACGGAGCCCCTCAAAGTGTAGGAGATAATGTGGGAGACTCAGTGCCAGGAGTATGGACAGCATTAGGGATAATGATGGCATTGGAATCAAGAAATAAAACCGGACTAGGCCAACTCGTGGATATGTCTATGTACGATTGCATGGTGTCTCATATAGTCAGCAACATGAATTCATACCAAGCCACAAAGACCAATCCAGGAAGGTCCCGTGCTAGGCTGGTTTCAGCGGGAATGCCATTCAAAGCAAAAGATGGTTATGTAGTAATGGCTGGAGCGCGTTCCGAAGAGCGATTACGTGCAATGTGGGAAATGATAGGAAGAGAGGATTTAGCAAACGACCCTGAGTATATAGGTCGTAATCCTGACGGAGATTTCTATTTCCAGCATGTTATACCCGCCATTGAAGAATGGTCCGAACTACTTCCAAAATGGGAAGTAGCTGCCAAACTCACAGAAATTGGATTTTCCATGGGAGTAGCCCAAACTGTCTCTGATCTAGCCGATTGCGAGCACTTAAGAGCAAGACACATGTTTGTCGAAACTGACGACAGTATAGGCGGTAAGTTTACTTCACTAAGAACTCCTATCTGGCTAACTGAATGCGAGGACATAGACAACCGAACTCCTCCGATATTAGGCCAAAACAATAGAGAGATATTGACTAGTCTAGGGGGGCTAACAACGTCTGAATTAGATTTTCTGGTAAGTGAAGGGGCAGTGTAGTAATACCCTTGTCACGTATGCAGAAATTACATCCATTGATTAGGGGAAGACGCTAACCCATCGAACCCCATATCATTACAGAGTTCCCCATATTCTGACCTGTTTGCGCCCACCCATTTGAGATCGTCTATTGACTCTAATATCGGGACATCGACACAAAGCGTAGCAAGTTCTCGATACAAGAATGCATCAGTTTTATGAATCACCAAATTTTCTGCAACGGTTTTAGCTCCTCTTACTTCTACATCCCAGAGTAAATGAGATTCTGGGATTGCTTCTATGTGCGTATATCTCTTTAAAACAGTCGAAGCCGTTTTAGCTCCCCACTTAGGGATGCCAGGTATTCCGTCAGCAGCATCTCCCACTAAAGCGAGGTAATCAGGAATGCTATCTGGCAAAACACCAAACTTGTCCTTCACACCTTCTTCATCGATTGTTATTCGTCGTCGTCTATCGAGAAGAACCACTCTGGTTCCTATTACCATCTGCGCCAAGTCCTTGTCAGGGGAACATATTATTATTTGCTCCACATCAGACATGTCTCGCCACTGATGAACTGCACTCGCTATAGCATCATCAGCCTCAAACTCCTCCATAGGCCAAACCACCACGCCTAAAGCCCTCGCAGCTCGCTCAGCTAAAGCAAATTGATTCTTAATATCTTCTGGCATACCATCAGAAGTCTTATATCCAGAAAACATCTTATTACGGAAAGATTCAACAACACTGTCGAACGCACATCCAACATGAGTTACGTCGTCCTGTCTTAAGAGGCTTAATAGCGTCTGAACTAACCCTCTAACAGCACCGACTTCTGTCCCGTCTGGTGATAACACGCTTGGCACTCCATAGTAAGCGCGAAACAGTTCATACGTCCCATCAACCAAGTGAATCTTCATCTATGTTAGAGGCCTTCCAAAACGCGGGCGATCCGTTGTGCTCCTTCAAGAACTCTCTCAGCAGGAGACCGCATCAGCGCGATGCGAAAATGATTCTCACCTGCCAATCCAAATCCAACTCCTGGAGTCACCACCACCCCTTCTTCATCCACAAGGAGCTCGGACAATTCAGTCGATGGGATAGGCGCATCATATCTGGGAAACATGAATGTCGCTCCTTGAGGCAGGGGGCACGTTACCCCAGAAACAGAATTCATCAATCTAGCTACTTCAGTACGTAGCATGTCACACTCATCTCTCCACACGGGGATATGATCTTGAGGACCCTGCAGAGCCTGAGCTCCTGCAACTTGTATGAACGGAGATACGAAACTCGCTGTATGTTCATGCATACTTATCAGAGGACTTATTAACTCGCTAGGCCCCACGATACACCCGAGCCGCCAGCCGGCCATAGCATATGCTTTGGTGAAGGTATAACTCGTAAGAGTTCTGTTCCACATACCTGGCAATGATGCCAATGTTATATGCACATTATTGTCATAAATGAAGTATTCGTAAGTCTCATCGCATAAAGCCAAAAGATCGTGTTCTTGGCACACTCTAGCAACGTCTTCTAATTCCTGCTTCGTATACACCCTACCAGTCGGATTATTAGGGTTATTTATTACAATCATTTTCGATTGATCTGTAACACTTTTCTTCAACTGATCGTAAGTGATCATATATTCTTCTTCTTCACTAAGTGCAACAGTAATCGCATTTCCCTCTGATAATTCCACTTGCTGCCTGAAACTAACCCAAGTGGGTTCTATGATAAGCACATCGTCTCCTTGCCCAACAAAGGCATTGATTGATTCATAGAGACCCATTTTGCTACCAGGCGTAACTATCACTTCAGTATCGGCATCAATATCAAGATTATTGTAAGTGTGAAGTTTGTCTGCCAATGCCTGTTTGAACTCGGGGATACCACTTGAAGAACTTATATTCGTGAGCCCCGCTTCCAAAGCCGCTACACCAGCCCTAATAATATGATCGGGAGTGACATGATGAGGGCTAGACTGACTAAGATCGATAATATCTTTTCCTAGTCTAGCTTGCTGACGAGCTTTTTCACCTGCTGCTAAGGTGGCAGGAGGTTGAACCCGAGTTACACGTGAAGCCGGTTCTATTGACATACAAGTACTCCCATATAGAAATTATCTGGAGTCTACCATAATTTACCCGGCATAATTGCGACTAATACTATTTAATGGCACAATCATCGATAATCTTCGGACTCTCAAAGAGTATCTAATCCAGATAACG
>VFFT01000060.1 GCA_009392775.1 SAR202 cluster bacterium
GCAGCAGGGATGAAGAAGGTATTGTAGATAAGGATCGTCTGAGGATAAATTGAAGATATTGCTGGGGATCAATCTTCCTGCAATTGCAATACTTGCCCTGCTACTATTTATCTTTGTATCGTCTAGATACAACAAATCAGGGAATCCTTAGAGGCAAGGTATTAAGTCAAAGCTGCTTAAAGTGAATGAGCCCGCTGATTTGGTAGATGTAGTTGTAGAGTCATTTAATGAAAATAGAAGTAGAACTTAGTCCTGTTATTGGTGTAAATGGAATAGTCGAACTCGCTAGGGAGATAGACTCACCATACGTATCACGATTAGGTATATCCGATGTTGCGATGTTCTTCGACTCTTATTTGATACAAGCGCTCTGTACTCAGGCGACTGAGCATGTTGCAGTTGGGAGTCTCGTCACCAATCCGTATACCAGGCACGAATCAGTGATAGCTTCTGCAGTGAACACCTTAGCGGAGATTTCAGGAGGGCGAGCATTCCTAGGAATCGGAGTGGGGGCAGGGCTTGGCGCTTTGGGGATCAAGCAAATAGGGACGGCTAAACATTTGGATACTACACTAGGTAGAGTAGTAAGACTATTACGTGGAGATAGTATAGAGTTCCATTCCAGTTCTACAGAGGTTAGGGCTGTGGAGTTGAAGCCGAAGCCTTCTTTCGAAATACCGGTGGTTATAGGGACACGTAGCAGATTAGTATGCGAGGTTGCCGGACGGTGGGCAGATGCAGTCGTGGTCGGGACAAGGGATTTATCCTATGAGGGACTCAGTAGATATAGGCAATGGATCGGGAAAGGTCTGAGAACCTCTGGAAGAGACATGTCGGATATAGAAATCTCTCCGCGAGTCACTATTTGTGCTTCAGAAGATGCTGCGCTGGCTAGAAGAAGTGTGGTGCTATATGCGGCTCATTACTTGGCGCTTAGTGAGGGGTATCAACAACTTCTGGACGACAACCAGTTTGCTAGGCTAAAAGAATTGGTTTCTCAAACGCAGGGTTGGTATTTTGAATCCGATGTAGTTTATCCTAAAGAATTAGAGAATATCGTCACCGATGAGATAATCGATCAGTACGCGATTGCTGGGACTCCAGATTACTGTGTAGACAGAATCCGCGAGTTAAGAGACAAGGGTTTTGATGGGGTTAGTATGAACATCGCGGCCGTACGCAGAGACCATAGAAGCCTCCAGGATGGTCTCGTTGAGTGTATCCACCACTTGAGAAGTATGTTCTCAGAGGTCTACCATATGTAGCCGTCGGCATGGGCAAGCAGTTAATGTTATTTGCTTATGTCGGTACTTATTGTGAATCATTGCCCATTATCCCTAATCCTGCCCGTTTCTATTTGATGAGATTTTTTAGATCAGGCTTGTCGATTGGTAGATCAGGGATGAGATTATCGATATCAATCTTGTCTAGGGGCAAACTATTAATTGGGATATCGTCGAGCGATATCCCGTCTATTACAAAATTCTCGAGAGGTAAGACAGGGACGATATTACTTAACTGCAATTCCGGTAAGGCTTGCTTTATATCAGGTATTTTGGGTGTATCAATAGGTAGATCCTTAAGATCTATTGATTGCCAAGGGATGGTTCCTTCCGGCACAACTTGCCATGCTTTGCGCGAAGCCTCTCGTTCCGCCTTGGATGAGGATTCCAACCAGGCTAAATCTATGCATGGTTGCATGTCTTCATTTTTCTGGTCATTTATGCAGTGCTTCAAGAGTTTAACTAAGCTTGCGTGATAGGGTTTCAGATGGTGTTTTGGGAAGTCAAATGATTGGAACATCGGGCTGGATTTGAGGTCTTGGGGACTCACTTGATTCCCTTTCTCGTCTATTTGTAGCACTTTTCCAGAGTGCTGGTAGTCAAGCACAGAACCCGGAACGCGGGGTATCGGATCGCCATTTATTACCACTCGGTAAGTTGCGGGAATCAGATGGTCAGAAAGCTGCTGGTAAGCTTTGTTCCCCACACGTGGAGCTCCGAATGTGACTAGGGTTACGTCCCTGCCGGTTTGGGCGACTATGTCCAGACTAGTCAATGATGCTAGTGCACCGCCTAAACTGTGCCCGCTGACATATATGCGTTTATTAGGGTGCTTCTGGGTTTGTGATAATACCTGCTCTCTGTAGCGCAGGTATTCTTTATGAAAACCCGAATGTACTTTCAAATCTCCAAATTTGTTAGCTAATTCGGGATTGTCATCAAGGAAGTCTAAATCGGTGTAGTAGGCTTTGAGGTCGGTCAGTACATTTAAAGTAAGATCCCAGCCGTCTTCTGCGTCTGTAGAGCGGTATATAACAAAGAGACTATCATCATTGTATGCTACGTAGGCTTGGCCACCGCTCATAGGTGGAGATTCGACACCCCATATTTCCTTTGAGGATGAAGAGTGGTCTTCTCCCCGTATAAGAGCACCGGACATGTTCAAATCGTTTTCGCTGAGAGTTTTCCGGATCTGATCTTCGTCCCCGAGGACCCACACAGAATGCTGGAACAACTTCATCACCGTGACCACCAGATCAGTGCGGTATTTAGCCACAGCAATGTCTACGGTATCTTTCTTGGCTTGACTAGCATCAGTAGACTCTTTACGTTCGTCAGAGGCGGTGCTTTGATTGCTCTGGTTAAGTGGTTGTGTGTTGGAGTCATCTTTAGCAGCGCATGCCAGTACGGATGAGACCAAAAGTAGACAGAGGACTAGGAGTAGATAGGATTTCATTTCGGGACCTTTCATTTGTATTACTAAAAACTATTATATTATTTGAAGATTAGGATAGCTTGGACAATACGGTGTGCGAGTCTCATAGGGTAATCCGACCGACATTTCCGCTGATATCGATCTGTGTACCGTATGGCGTGGAAACATCCTGAAGCCACTTAAGGGTTTCATTCGCTATTTGTCCCTTGGCTAAGACTGGCCTACCACGTTGAGGGATTGGCCTCTGATAACCCATGTCGATGGGATGTAAGTCTATACTAGAAAGCGAGCCGGACTCGTAGTTGCAGACCGCGACCACGCTTTGCCAAAATACAGGGTCAGCTGCAAAAGCTCGGCTTCCGCTTCCGGATCTGGTATCAAGGTAGTCTCCTGGGGTGTGATTATGGTCTAATTGGAATCTTCTGTAGGCTTCATCGGGTAACCATAAAACGCTTTCATTCTGAAATATGAAGTTTCCTAAGCTGTAGAAAATCGGCTTGCCTTTGTATATTTCTATACCACGTAGAAAGTGTGGCCCGTGCCCTACGAACATGTCACAACCCTGGTCGATAGTCCATCGAGCAAAATCCACTAGGAATTGAGGTGGAGAGATACGAGAGAGCCCGTGGAAATCGCCAGTGTTACCACTCTCATGGCAATGGACTCCATACACTACCCAATCAGATTGCTTCTGCGCGCCTCGGATCCACTTCTCGATACCGGACTGATCGGACGTGTTCATCTCGGTGTGAACACCGAAGTGGTCACTACGAACAAAATTGTGTTCAAGGAATTCGAGATCCTGTGCTGAATTCCCATCTTTTTCGACTCCTCTGAACCCAAAAAGGTCTCTGGCTAGTTGTTCTTCTTTATACCCAAGTTCAATATTTGCCTTTTCTAGTGCCTCAAAAACATCGTCTCTCACATGGTGAGTCAGTTCATGCCTCAAGGCATTAACACCAGGTCTTCCGGGAAAATCTGGTCTGCCTGGCCCAGATCGTGATTGCTCACTGAAGGTACTGGTAGCTGCCATAACAGCTACTCTGCCAGCATCAGAATCTACGTACGCCGGAGCACGGGATTCGTCTGCGTTGCGGCCGCCGCCTGCCTGGGGTAGATTTAGATCCTTACAGTGCTCAAGAGTTTTGAGAAAGCCTCCCTCTGAGAAGTCGTAGGAATGATTATTCGCGGTCGTCACTGCGTCTATGCCCATCCACTGGAGTTCCTTAAGGTTATGGGGGTCGGAACGGGTGTATGTAGTCCCACTCCATTGCCAGCTGCTTTCATAGTCATGGAAGAGCATTTCTAGGTTTACTATGCTAACGTCCGCAGCCCTAAGGATGTCAACAAGTTCCAGAAATTCTGGTTCTTTAAAAGGTGTCATGCGCCTC
Source organism: SAR202 cluster bacterium (assembly GCA_009392775.1). The sequence continues at coordinate 4,110 of VFFT01000060.1, forward strand.
GTTATCATGGCGTCCCCGCCCACGGCAATGGATATATTTGCTTTTTCCGCGTTATAAATCATGTTTCCTCTTTGTCTAAGTAAAGATTCTAGATTTTATTTGGTTATCCGAATTTTATTCCCAAGGCTAGCGCCCCGAGAGAGTGACTACTTTTCCGCTTCGAGCGGCTTCTTCTATAGCTAACGTCACCTCCACGGTCCGACGTCCTTCTCGTATCGTTGTGTGAGAACATGGAGAACCAATTGCGAGATGGTCTAGCCATGATCGAGTTTCGTTGGCGATAGGTCCCCAGTATTCTCCTAGAGCCCAGTCCCCAGACGAGTTGGTTTGCATGAACAAGGCCGTCACGTCATGGTCTGGAACGTAGGCATGTGGTATTCCGCGTTCAGTAAAGAGAAAACTGTCTTTATTATCGACATCTAGAAGGATTACTCCCTCATCTCCCAATACTTCGAATTTAGCACTTTGTCCATAGGTTGGGTATTTGGATGGCAGGGCATAACAAATACCGAGATTGACTAATGCGCCGTCCTCATAGGTGATTATGGCCCAAGTTACGTCGTGGATATCGTACCCCATTTCTTTATAAATCTTTGAATGTCCTCTAGCAATAACCTCCACAGGTCTGTTGTCTTCTAGATACCAACAGGCCATGTCGACGTAATAAGTGAGAGCATCGAGTACAGGTGTGGCGTCAGGAGATCTTTTTAATATCTCGCCCATATGAGACCGGGTGTTGTACACCCGCGACTGGATGCCTAAAACCGTACCTAGCCTCCCCTGCTGTATCTGCTCTTTGGCCATCATCCAACGCCTATCATGCCGGCGCGAGTAGCCAATTCTTAATTCGACACCAGTTTTGTCTGAGGCCTCTACAAGAATGTCTGTATCCTCCAGGGTTAATGCCAATGGTTTCTCAACAAATACTGGTTTTCCCAAGTGTAGCGCTTCGAGTATAGGTGCCACGTGTTCATGTTCGGGTGTTGATACTATTACACTAGTAACTTCAGGGTGGTTGATAACGCTGGAATTGTCGCTTGATGTAAAGTCCGCTCCTACCTGTTGTGCGAGCAGGCCGGCCTTCTCTGGGTCAATATCTGAGATGCCTAAGAATTGGACAGACGGATGTCTGCTAACCATGTTAGCTCTTAGTGTTCCGATCCGTCCCGCACCGATAATTCCGATCCCGAGCTCGGTTTTATTCATTAACTCGCCTTTTCTCTTGCAATTCAGCGCAAGTCATCACTCGTCGATACCGACTGTAGCTATGCCATAAGTTCCATAGAAGAAATTGCCGTAGTGCGTGGTTCCTCCGGATATGAATAGGAGGTACTGGTCTGGGCTTTCTAGGGCAGGGATGGTTGCGCCCTGTACCTGAGATAGACTTTGTAATTCAGGATGATGTAGCCATTTACCGTTATGATCCGTTGGAATGGGGCCTCCATTGAGGACCGATTCCATTGTCACTTGGCAGTGCTGGTGTAGCCATTCTTGCGTTGCACGTTTTCCGATGCCAGCTTCGTTAAGGATGACGGCTCTGGACGGACTTAATATTATTGGATGGTACGGCCCAGGGTAAGATATTCGCTCATTAGTGTGCCCGATTTGAGCAGATGCCTGACCACGAATGTAACTCCCATTGCCTGCACCTGGGTAGAACATCATTGAAGCAATGTTGGAAAGAGTCTCCTGGTCGTTTTTGGATCTTGCATCCAGAATGTCTGCCGGTCCTGTTACTGTTACTACTGTAACAGCGCTGTCGTCACGAGCGTAACCCAAGTCCACGTGATATGGATCCCACGGGCTGACCTCCTCATTTTCGGCGATGCACATGCCGAACTTAGTGGGCAGGCCGATGAAGTTCGGGTCGCCCGTACCGGCTTTACAGTACCCAATATTGATCAAACACAGACGAAGGGCCCGACCTATTGCCGTGTTGGCTGAGTTAACTACCCCGGGGCCCATTGCTGATGTTCCGCAATTTATACCAGCACGTTGGGCTATTGGACCATTTACAAGGATTAATGGTGCCTCAGTGTGTCCAGACACTTGCATGTCTCTATGATTGCTTTGTGGTTGTGCGAGACACTCTATTGCGGCCAAGAGGACTGGAAACTGGGCGGGTTTACAACCTGCCATAACTGCATTAATGGCGATCTTTTCTACAGTTGCTATACCAAAACCTGGCTCCATGATCATTAATACATCCTGCGGCGCACGTTTGGTCCCTTTGAGCATAGCTTCTACTAGTTCTGGTGTGGGGGGTATGACTGGTATTCCATCACTCCAATCTCTTTCTGCTAGAAAATCGTTCACCGCATTTAACCCAGATGCGGTGGAGTCCATCTCCACGGTAAACACTTCTGTTGGGGAATTTTCGGTCAAGAGTTGGTGTAGAGGTGGTAAAGACGGAGTCGTTGTTAATCCGGCTATTATTTCCTCGATTTGTCCATCGATCATTTGGTGGATGTAGGGTGGTTGCTGTCCAGTGGTTGCGTGCGGGATAGTCACAAAAGCAGTGTTTGGTTGGCCCCACCCGTCAACGCAGGACTGCCATGCTCGGGCAAAACTCTTTGCAGCAATACCTACAGCGGGGATACCTGCTTTTTCTATAGCTACCATGTCATGGGCAAGCCATGACGTACAACCGCCTCAATGGGCAGTAGCTCCGATCATAGCGTCGACTTCTGTGGCTATCTTATTTGCTTCGTCTTCATCAATATGAACGGCTCTGCTCAAGACCGGCCGCCCTTCTCTTACAGGCCCCCCATAGCGCTCAAACTTGACGTTCGAAAATCGGTCTGAAATTAACTGCGCAGCTCGATCAACGGCCACGTCGGCACCGCCTGTCATATTGTTATATAGGCCAATGGTCTTGCCTGCTAAAGTGTCTAGTCGTTTGGCTTGTGGGACTTTGAAATCTATCCTGTTAGCTGCCGGAGACAATATATTAAGTTTCATGTTTGACTCCATATGAGTAGAGTATGGCATTTGCAGTATCTGAAGTATTTATAAGACGAGGATAGTGCGCGGGGGAAACCCAGTCAAGTTCGCATGCGGGTATCCTGAGGGATATAATTGACAAACAATGCGAGTGGCAGGGGATTGTATAAACTAACTAAAACCGCGTTGATACACAGGGAGGGTGAAAAATGTCTGACACGACAGTCTTTGATCCGAAACCTTTTGAATTGACAGGTAAGATTGCACGGTTGGTACCGTTAACTTTTGAGCACACTCAGGGCGTGTTAGAAGCAGGTGACGATGATGCCATATGGGCCTTTTTAGGAAATAATCGCCCGAACACTCTGTTTGAAGCCGAACAATGGATAGCCAATCGACTCAAGGATCAGGCATCGGGTAGCCGTCTCGTCTGTGCTGTCATGTCCATGAGTGATGGTAGGTTCGCTGGATCATCGGGATACTCTCATATTAATCGGCAACACCGAACACTGGATATTGCTACCTGGTATGGGACAAAGTATCAGAGGACCGGTATGAACACCGAATGTAAGTATCTGCTACTAAAGTATGCTTTTGAGGTCCTGGGTGCCCATCGAGTAGGTCTGACCGTTGACATCCAAAATATGAAGTCCAGGAAGGCTGTTGAGCGATTAGGGGCCATCCAAGAGGGTATTATACGGAAAGAGCGGATTCGGAAAGATGGATCGCATAGGGACACGGTGTTATTTGGATTTGTGGACGATGATTGGCCAGAGGTGAAGACGCATTTGGAAGGATTGATGGCAAAATATTAGCTACCAATTGTAATTGACAATGCAAAAGACAAAGGAATATGCTCAAACAGTATTGTAGGGTGTGATTATCCTCTTTTGAGGAATGCCCCGCTTTCGTGGCCCTGATACGGATTGGAGGATGATAATGGAGAATATTGGAAGTAAGTTAGTGGAATTGGCGCAACTGACTGTCCCAGAAATCTCAGCCAAAGAAACACACGATAGAAGAGAAGCTGGCGAAGGTGTCATAATTCTGGATATTCGGGAGCCAGACGAGACAGACAAAGGTTATATTGAAGGGGCTGTACTTCTACCCCGAGGGCGGATAGAAGGGCGAATAGAAGAACTAGTTCCAGATAAAAATACCTGCATAGTGGCCCATTGAATGGGCGCTGGGAGAGGTGCCCTGTCAGGGCACACACTTAAAGCGATGGGCTACACGAATGTATATTATATGAATCCTGGATTCAATGGTTGGAAAGAGGCCAATCTGCCGATAGTAATACCGGAAGCTTAGGTCTCATAGAAAACTAGCCCAACTGAGTTTACGGTTGCAAAGTCTGGTGGTGTTGCGAATTGGCTATTATTCCCTGCCAGTTGTAGTACATAGGTATCATTTCCAGATTTTGCCAGGCCGCGGATTGATCATAGTAGTGTGGGCTGTTCGGAATCCCTGATGCACCCAACGGGACTGCCCATAGTGAATTATCCCAATCCGATAAATCGTAAGCGTAACGAGCCACGGAGAGACTGGTCACCCTCGCCGGGTTCGCTGGAGCATAGCTTCCGGCGAGCGGAGTATCTCCGTCTCCGCTAACAGACATTTTAGGCGGGTTCAGGACTTCAGCCAACTCTGGGTGTATAGGACTCAATGTGTGAGTTGGTTCTGCTTTGTGGATATTCCCCCAAGCCCAACTAGAGGGATCAGTCCCTAGAGTTTTACTAACTGTGTCTACGGTTTTAGAGAGATTGCGCGACAGCACATCGGACCAGGTCTGGTCGACTGGCAGAAGATCGACCTTATCCTGGCTCATGTGCTCTGTTACCAGACCCTTAAAGCGGTTTAAGAATGTCACTCTTCCACGGTCTGTGGGGTCCCAGACCAGGGTGTAGAGTGTTTGCCCAACATTATGTATCAATAGTTCTTCGATGACGTGGTCTCGTAGGATGCTATAGAGCGTGGGAGCCACTAGGTCTTTATCCATATTACAGTTCCACGCCTGTAACAACTCTATTGCTTGGGTAATATCGTTTTCAGCTTTGTCTAATCTACAAACTTTATCACGAAAAACTGAGGCCGGTATTGATTCTTTGTCGGAGTGAATGTTTTTCATATCCCCTAATTGGTGAGAAGAACTCTGGATTAGATGATGATTAATCCTTTCAATACGATAGCCGAGAGCAAAGTCGATACCGATAAAATAGGGATACTCATCTCCGATCGGCTTATTATTGGCCGTAGAGATAAATCCATTGGGTGGGTTAGTCTGGGATGGCAGCTCGTCAAACGGTATCCGGCCGGTCCAGTCGTATTGAGTGTCCCATCCTGGGACCGGTGTCAGCCCGTTTTGTCTTGGTCTGATCGGAATATGTCCTCTACAGAAATAACCAATATTACCTTCGGTATCCGCCATGAGTAGATTGTTACAGGGGTCCTCCCAGTCGCGTAGAGATAATTTGAGCTCATTTATGTTTTTAGAGATGAGCATTTTATGCAGTGTTTCCGCCCATGTGGTGGGCCCATCTGTGGCGGTATATCTTAGGGCTAGTCCAAAGCCATCTTGAGGTGACCCAGAAATTATGGGGCCATGTTCAGTGCTCCATACAGTTAGGCATTCGGTTCCGTGGTCCCGAATGGTGAGCACCTCTTCGGATTGGGCAACATTCCCCCAGCCATTATGGGTTCGGTAGAGACGTGAATCGTTAGGATCAAATTCTTCCAGATATATATCCTGATAATCGGCAAACGTATGAGTTACCGACCATGCAACGGTTTCATTATGGCCGAAATGTGGGAAGGCAGGGATTCCTGGGAAGGACAGCCCGATTACGTCGAATTCGGGGCATGTTATATGGTTTTGATAATAAACGTTAGGTGTATCTAGCGCTCGGTGGGAGTCACCAGCGAGAATGGGTAATCCTGTGTCAGTATGGGATCCCGATATTACCCAGCTATTACTCCCCGAATCTGATTCATGGTTTGTATTTAATATGCTCATGGCCTGTGCAAGGTCTTCCGTTAAACTGGATAACACGGCGGTGTATCTTTGTTCGGGCGGAAGGATAAGAAACTCAGAGTCTCTGTATTCCGGAAATAAAGTCGCTGTTTTATCAGGCCCAAGTTCTTGTAGCAACTTGTAACGCCAGAGTTTTGACTCGAATACGCCCATTAGAATATGGCGTATTTTATAGATTATAAGGCCATGCCACGGCTCCCAGGTCTCCGGTTGAAAATCACACAAGGCATATTCTGGGGGTAAAGATGTGGTTGTTTGAATAAATGCGTTCACTCCGCTAGCATATGCTTGAAATATTGTTTTAGAGTGTTGGTCTAGCCCATTATAGTCTTGTTCTGCACTTTTCCTTAGGCCGAACCTGCGTACTGTTTTGTCGTGTTCTCTCGCCGCTATGCCGGCGACCTCGGCCCATCTCCCTGATCCTCTGAGTCGATCGTATTCCATTTGCCAGAGCCTATCCTGGGCGGTTACAAACCCCTGTCCAAAATAGGCGTCGAGGGTGGAGTGTGCACGAACATGAGGGATTCCATACGAATCGCGAAATATTTCCACTTGTCCCTTTAATCCTGAGACCCTGATGGTCCCATCGAGTTCAGGGAGATTGGGATTTAGTTTTAAGGGATTCATCAAACCTCGATCCTGTAATTTCGTACAGTGTGTTTTGTATATTTACTAGATCATATCATCCTCTAAACCATTATGGCCGTAATATCTCAGGAGTGGTAAAGTACACGAACTTCAATCAAATAGGTGAGAAAAAATTATGAGTATAGATGTTGCTACTGGTATTGTTCGTATATTGAAGCAAGAAGGAATCGAGTGGGTATCAACTTTTCCGGTTTGCCGGGTAAACAATGCACTGGGACAGGAAGGTGTACCCATGGTTATGATGCGTGATGATAGATATGCTGTCGCACTAGCCGATGCTTTCTCGAGAATCACTGCAGGCCAGCGCATTGGAGTATGCACTTTTCAAGGAGGCGTGAATGCGGCGGGCATGCAGTATGCGTACGCTGGAATGGCCCAAGCCTATGAGGACGGTACTCCAGTTCTCTGTATTACTGATGGCGTTCCCATCGGTGGCTCTCAAAACAGTCAATACGATGTCGTTTCTGCAATGAAGACTGTGTCTAAATGGTTCGGCTATATCGATAAGCCCGAACGGGTCCCTGAGTTTATGAGGCGGGCATTTACGATGCTTAGGAGTGGCAGTCCTGGACCTGTGATCTTAGCAGTTCCTGATCCGACAGCGCTTTACGATGAATTGGCGGATCCATATATACCCGTCAAAGGGTGGAAAACGGTCCCGGATCCTGATGATGTTAAATCTGCGGCCCAGGTTATCACACAGGCTAAATCTCCATTAATCTATGCCGGCGAAGGCATAGTCTATGGGCAAGCATCAGCTGAGTTAGTTGAGTTTGCAGAATTAACGAATGCACCGGTTGTGAGTACTCTGAAGGGGAAGGGAGTATTTCCTGAAAGTCATCCATTATTTGTTGGTGTGCGTGGGGATCATGTGACTAAGTATCTGACAGACAGTGATCTGATATTTGCTGTAGGGTCTAGCTTGTCCCCGGGACGCTTCAGCCACGGTATACCGAATGCTGTAGGGAAAACTATTGTTCATTGCAATATAAATGAACTACATGTGAACAAGGCTTATCCTACTGCGCACGCCGTTATCGGTGATAGTAAATTTGTTCTAAAAGCACTAATAGAAGAGATTAAGTCATCCGGAAAGAGAATTTCAGATTCAGATAAAAAGAAAGTTCATAACGAGGTTAAGTCAGCGAAGGACGACGGATTAGCGCAGTACAATGACGTGATGATCTCAAACGAGACCCCCATCAATCCCTATCGAGTGTATGGGGATCTTATGAAGACACTCGATCCGCAAAAGTCGTTTGTAACTCATGAATCCGGTAATACGAGAGACCAGCTTAGCACTGTTTATCAAACAGAGATTCCCCGTGGGTTTCTCGGATGGGGGAATGTTTCCACTTTAGGGTTTGGGTTAGCCGGTGCGTTGGCCTCAAAACTGGCTCATCCTGATAGGTCTGCTGTAGTAGTCACTGGAGAAGCTGGGCTCGGTTATATGTTAGGCAATTTGGAAGTGCCATTACGAGAAAAATTGGGAATAACTGTGGTCCATATAAGTAACGGTGGATTTGCTGGTTACGGACCCGGGTTTTGGGGGCCCGGTCACGACCCGTTCACACATTCCGTGCTAGGTTACGACGAAGTAGATATGTCGAAGGTTATAGGGCAATTGGGCTTCCATAGTGAACGCATTTCAGATCCTAGTGATGTCATTCCAGCTATTCAGCGAGCGCTTGAAGCAAATGAATCTGGACAGCCTTCTTATATTGAGTTTATTTGTAGTCAATATCCGGTCTATGGACAGTGGGTAGGACGCTAATATTATGAGCAATCTGGTACATCAATATGTACCAGATTGCTGTTGGTTCTGTTTATTATAGTGACCCGTCTATTATCATATCTAACAGCGCTGGACCTGGTGTTGCGAGGGCTTTTTCTAGGGCTGGTTTGATCTCTTCTGGACGGGTGACTCGTTGACTGGGTACTCCCATACTTTCGGCAATCGCGGCCATATCGAATGGTACTCCGAAGTCGGAATACAACAAATTGGCACCTGAGGTCTCCTCCAGTTTCAAGACATCTTTCTGATAAACGTTGAAGTTCGCCTTTAATATCCGGTACATGCCGTTGTTACATATGACGAAGGTGCACGGTATTTTGTCATTAGCCGCTGTCCACAACCCTTGGATAGTCATCATTGCACTGCCATCACCGATGATGCCGATGACGGGGCGATCAGGATTGGCGCATTGTGTTCCCATTGTGCAACCGATTCCTCCCCCGATGGACTGACCACGGTATCCTCTGATGTCTCCCCGTTTTTGGGCCTCGAAATAGTGCCGTAGTACTGTTCGGCTACTGACCGAATCATCTACTATGATTGCGTTGCTGGGTATTGAATTGGCAAGCTCAGATAGCATCCTAGCTGGAGTCATGGGTATGTGATCCCATTTCGGGAGCATACTATCGTGAAAAGATGCCCTAGAAGCTTTAGACTCAGAGGCAATGGCTATTGTGCGTTCGAGGTTCTCGTTTATAGCTGATGGTGCTAGCTGTGGCTTTATGCTGGATATTAGTGCGTCGAGTCCCATTTTGCAGTTAGCAAGAATGGGCACCTCGGTTGGCTCAGAGCGGCCGGCTCGACCGGGTATCGGGTCAATATGTATGAGTTTGGTATCGGCTCCGAGAATCACGTCTCCCCAATAGAAGAGTTCTTCAATTGCATCCAATCCGACGGCAATGACGAGATCAACCCGTTCAAGGATAGATCGTTGATCTGCTACTCGTAAAGAGAGTGACCCAAAGAATTGTGGGTGAGTGGTCGGAAAAGAGACTTCAGCACCCCTGGATTGATATACAGGAATGCCAAGCATTTCCGCTAAAGCGACGGCAGAATCGATTGCATCGTCATCTGAGACCCTGTCACCTACCATGAGTATCGTCCTGTTAGATTCAAGAACTAACTGTGTAGCAGCTTCGATGCCAGCGGGATCTGGCGGAGTATCGCCATAAACTCTCTTGGATGGAACTATGTTCATGTCTGCTGTACCTTCCAAAGCATTGGAAGTGAAACCGACATATACAGGGCCTTTCGGATGTGTGTTGGCTTCGTTAAACGCACGACGCATGACACTGGGGATTTGATCTGGAGTGCTTAGTTCGACTGCCCATTTAGTGACCGGCCGTACCAGTTCAGCCAGATCAGTTTTCACCTCATTGATTTTCCGGACATCATAGTTGGCTGAGGTCACTACCATAGGAGTCCCTGTGTTATAGGCATCGAGAATCAATGCTATGCCGTTGGCGAGACCACTATCTACATGAAGACTTACAAAAGAAGCTTTGCCAGTGGCACGTGCGTAGGCTTCGCCCATTCCCACTGCAACGCTTTCTTGCAAGGTCAAGATGTACTTAAATTCTGGGTAATCCCCGAGCATGTCAATGATCGGCCCCTCGCTAGTACCTGGGTTGCCGAATATGTATTCGACTCCTTCTGCTTTAAGCATTTCTAGTAAGGCCTGTTTGCCGGTCATTTGTGTAGTCATTATCTTCCCCTGTAAAAGTTAGTTAGTGGAGTGGCTAGTGGGTGCGCTGCGCGTAGATATTTCTTACTGTAGTTTCTAGCTCGTGATCAATAAAGTCTAGAGATGGATTTATTTCCATACTCCAATGTAGCATATCGTTGGTTGGGTGAGAGAAAAGAAGAACATAGCTTTCGTATTCTGTGCCGTCATCATAGGGCTTGATGCCAATTTGCTCGACCGTCACCTCTAGTTCAGGGTCCAATTGGGCCAGGAAGGTGTCAACTCTTTGTTTCGCTAATTCGTACCAGTCTGTGGGAGTCATAAGGCCTCCTATCTCCTAGTTGTGTTCGGTAGAGGATCTGTCATGAACGGCGTAACTGTGGAGCTACTAGCATCAGTAGTAACATTAACACAATGCCAATTGTTCCTACCACTACAAGTGTCCGCTCTATCCCAATTCCCTGAGCGATAGCTCCGTTCATTACACTTCCTAGACTAAATCCTAAAATAGCCATCGACCTGAGGCCCATGACTCGACCCCGGAAAGATAATTCGGTGCTACGGAGAAGAGTGGTTAAGATCATTACTTGAGAGGAAGCAAATCCTAGTCCTATACAGAACAAATTCAGTAGACTGCCAATAAAGAAAGAGTTAAAGCCAAGAATAATGATAAGGATGTGCCATACAATGACCGCTATTATCATGAGCCGTCCCGTCCTTTGCACACTCCCAAGACCTGCGAAAATGAGAGCTCCAGTGAGGGAGCCAATTCCGAATGCCAGCAGTAAGATGCCAAGTCCTCCGGCGTCAAGTCCTAGAGATTCTCTAGCGAAAATCGAGACAAGGCTCGTGTGAACGGTCCACCCTGCGATGTTGATCAACACAGCTACGAATAGGGTAGCCCATAAGACTTGTTGGCTTTTTACGTAGATTAGCCCTTCTTTTATGGTTGTTAAGACTGAGTATGCTTGTGAAGATAGGTCGCGGCCAGAAGTTTTAATACCAAGTGCGCAGCCAGCACTTACGAGGTATAGAGCCATTATTAAGCAGTATGCACCGACTGGACCATATAGTTTGTACATGAAAGCGCCAGTCGGTGGTCCCGCCAGCATGGCTACGTTCATTGCGACAGAATTGAATGCTGCGCCGCTACTGATACGCTCTTTGGGTAATATGTCGGCTATCAATGATTGGGACGATGGCATTTGGAAAAGACGTGCGATACCGACTCCCATAGTGATTGCAAATATTGGCCATATGTTTCCGAGTCTGGCAATAGTGGAACCAGATTTGGCCTCCTGAATGTACTCAGTCGGTATTAGCATAAGCATTATTAACGCGAGGCCGGCCATGATGAATTGAACTGCAACTAATAGGCGGTTCCTAGCTAGGCGATCGACCATGGCTCCAGCGTAGAGCGCCAGGAAATTCAGGACCATGCGCGCGCCAGCTATCATGCCAACTAGCACCGGAGAATCTGTTAGCTCAAGGACATACCAAGCTAATACAGCGGATTCCATTTGTGTTCCAGTTGCTACGAATGTGGTTGACAACCATACAAAGGAGAAATCGCGATATTTAAAAACCTCAATTGAGCTAGGTATCCTAAGTTTTCTATTCTTCACTTTCCTAGCCTTGGGCTCCTAAATTCTTGTTGGTGTTATGCGATGTTCGCATTTGGGAGTCTCTCTACTTGAACGAGTTCTATCCGTGTATCCGATGCTTGGAGTACGATAAGTTTCATATCATCCTGGATTAGGGTTGTACCACTTTCGGGAACATGGCCGAGAGTTGCTAGAATGAAACCAGCAAGAGTTTGGTAGTCTCCTTCAGGTAAGCTCAAGTTAAGCTCACTTTGCATCTCGGATATGAGGGTTTGTCCGACTAGTTCGTACAGTTCTGAGTCAGCTTTAGGCAAGCTTTCTTCCGCAGTATCTGGCATGTCTCCTACTAGCACCTCAAGGAGTTGTTTTGCGGTGGCCAATCCTGCCAATCCACCAAACTCGTTTATAGCATATACAAGGCCGTGGCGCGATTGTTGCATCTCTCGAAAGGTAGTGCTGATGGTTTTGGTCTCAGGCACAAAGAAAGGTTGTTTCGCCAGTGTTGTTATATCGGTGTCTTCGGCTATTTCATGGCGACCAAACGACATCATGATATCTTTTGCGGTCAAGGTTCCGATGATGTTTTCCGGATGGTCTCCGCATACAGGAAACCTGGTATGACTATCTGCAGCGAACAAAGTCAGAAATTCTTCCAGAGTGGTACCGGATTGGATGGCTTTTATTTGTGGCCTAGGAGTCATCACTTCCCGAATTTGTTTGTCACCGAAATTAAACACTTGTTCTAGGAGTTTGGCCTCATCTTCTTCGACAGCACCTTCTTGCCGACCCATATCTATGAGCATACGGAGCTCACCTTCTGTGACGCGATCTTCCTCAGTTGCTTCACGTCCGAAGATAGTCTGAGTTGTGCGTGAGAGCCATTGCAAAAACAAGATTAACGGATATAACGAATATTCGACCGTTTTCAGTGGCCTGGCATATAAAAAGGTCATCTTTTCAGACTTTTTGACCGCGATGCTCTTTGGGATGATTTCTCCGAAAATCAGAAGAACAGCAGTTCCTATACCGGTGGCTGCTGCTAGTGCCAAGGGTCCTTCTCCTAACCAACTCACTGCTAAGGCTGTAACAAGGGCTGTGAATGCCACGTTGACCAGGTTGTTCCCAAGCAAAATGGTGGATAGTAGTCGATCCGTATTATTGATCATATCTTGGACGCGTTTAGCTCCCGGGACATTGTTGTTTACTAGATATGTCAATCGAGTTTTTTGGAGAGACAAGAACGCGGCCTCGGAGCTAGAAAAGAAACCTGAGAATAAGACGAATATTGCTATTAGAACTATAGTTATTACGATCTCCGCTGGCACAAACTTACCTCCCCGAAATGGTTGCCGGTTTCATAGATATCTCTGTACTGGAGCAACATTGTATGGGATTGGCGGTATCGGTGACATGATGTCAATCTTATGGAATCTTTATTGGTTGGCGGAGGGGGCGGACGAAAATATCGCCAACCTAATGGGAACATCTGGCATAATGGGTATCTGAGCCTGCTAATATCAAGCGTCGCACCGGTAGATCCGCTTGGAGGTATGTTGAGCCAATGTGGCAACGCATTCGGGTCTCCCAGAAAGTGCGTTGCCTTCAGTAAGAATGTCGGATCCAAAATTGCTCCGTTGTTAGGTGTCGTGGATTTCCTTCTCGTACAGACCTTATCTGAGAGGAGGTAAAAAAGCAAGCAACGAACATTGACAGTAATCTGTTGGTGATCTATGCTCAATTGTCCGGGTATTGCTTCAGCAACGTGTTCTCCCGGAGAAATTTCAAGTCTTTAATTGTTTGTGAATGGAGTAATACTATGCCAAAAATTATTCCCGAGCCGGATGATGTGAGCAAACCATTCTGGGATGCTGTAAATGACAAGAGGTTGATGCTTCAGCATTGTGAGTCATGCGATAAACTACAGTACCCCCCTCAATCGTCATGCCATGTTTGTAATTCGTCGGAACATCTTGGATGGAAAGATGTTGATGGAAAAGGCCACGTGGCGACTTTCATAGTGATAGAAGACGGAAGGCTTAACAGGCGAATGCCGGACCAACCGTATAATTTGGCGATGGTCACTCTGGATGAAGATCCTACTATTAACTTTTATTCTAATTTACCGGGAGTCCCACCTTACGCTGTTCCTGTGGGTAGCCCTGTAACGGTTGTTTTTGAGGAAGTTGCGCCAGGGCAATTAATTCATGAGTGGCAAGTAGTAGCATAACAACACGACTCTTATAGGGTTGTGATTTATTAGAAGAAGAGGATCGAAAGTATGCAAAACGATTACCAATGGCGAAGAGATACGGACGGCTTAGGCGTCTGGGAGCATCGGGGCAAGGTAAGCATATCTGGATACGGGCATTCACCTGTAGATAGACGTTGGGATGGAGTAGCTATGGACGAAACTGTAGGTGCGTATTCGATCCTAGCGTGCCAAAAGGCTATGGAAGATGCCGGTGTAACACCGGATGAAGTGGACGGCGTCATCTGCTGTGACAGTCATATTGCCGGAGCGAGCGGAGGCTCAGCTTCAACCTGGGCTCCAAGGCCATATTTTGATGCTCCATACGATTCAGAACTTGGCCTAACTCTTGTGAATTCCGAATGGTTAGTAAAAACCATGGGTTTAAAAAATGTTAAATTTGCGCCAACAGGAGTTCCCACTATCGGAGAAATGGTTGGTATGGCCGCTCAAGCGATTGGAGATGGGGTTTGTAATACTTGTCTCGTAATCTATCCCTGTGGAAACCTTGAAGGTCGCTACCGTAGAGGCGGTGAAAACTCCGAAGATTACGCCCGCGGCCCTAGACAGTGGACAGTGCCATGGGGGAATCATGGTGGGAACGATTTTATTAATATTTTCCCTCACAACCAATATTGTTTGAAATACGGTGGCACTCATGATGACGTGTTTCCATTCGTGCAGAATCAGCATCGTAACGGGTTGATGACACCTTGGGGGTTCAACGCTAATAATGGTATTGATATGATTACCAAAGAGGACTATGTATCTTCTCGGTATATATTAAATCCGCTTAGAATATGGGATTGTGACCGACCAGTTAACACTTCGACGGCTTATCTTTTTACTACTTCGGAAAGAGCTAAGGATATGAAGTCGCAGCCCGTTTATGTCCTTAACCACTCTCAACATAGTTTTCGCCAGAGAACAACTCAACCGGATTTGGATGAGATAGAGGAGTGGACCGATAGAGCAGCGGCTCGGATGTATGAAGGCGCAGGGCTAGGTCCATCCGATGTTGATATTTTTAACCCTTACGATGGATACTCGATTATGGCTCAGTTCTTTTTAGAGGGCTTCCAGTGGCATGGGGTTAAGCGAGGAGATGCGTTCTCGTTTTATGCAGGTGATATCACTGTTGAGGGTCCACACCCCTTCAGCTCTAGCGGCGGTAACTTAGGAAATGGCAGGACTCGTACGGCAATGTATACGGATAGTATCGAACAACTGAGAGGAACCGCGGGTCCCCGTCAGGTTACCGTTCGAGCAGAGACTGCACTGTGCGCGTTTACAACCCCAAGCAGTGGAGGTTGGTTGATGCTCGGGAAACATCCAAACTAGGAGAGAGGCGGATTGCACTTTGGCGGAATTAATTAGCTTTGACATTGATGGGACTTTAGAAGTTGGAGATCCTCCCGGATGTATCGATATGGAGATGGTTCGGAAGGCTAAGGAGAATGGTTACATTATCGGTAGTTGTTCAGACCGTACGGTAACGAATCAGAAACGTATCTGGAGTGAGCAAGGGATAGAGGTCGCATTCACAGTCGTAAAGCATCAATTGGAGTCGGTTAAGGAGTTGTTTGAGGCCGAGCAGTATTATCATATAGGTGATACAAATATTGATAAACAATATGCCGATCAAGCTGGATTTACGTTCTTCCTACCAGAAGATTCAGTGCCCGTATTCTGGGGCTGAAGTTACACTCATCGGTCAGAAAGCTGTGTCTTCAGATGGCATCTTGGGAGCGCAGATCTTCAATAACGCCGCTCGATAGCTTCAGGACTTCGGTGAATATATAGTCGTTGTGTTGGCCTAATCTAGGGGCTACCCTGTCGGAAGTCATAATATTTTCTCCGTCAATGAAAAAACCTGGGCCTGGATACGCTAGGTTGCCTAGTTCAGGGTCATCTATATATACAAAATACCCTCTTTCAGAAAGATGGGGGGATTGAAGGACTTGGAGAGGACTCTGAACTAGTCCAATTACTAGCCCCTGCGCCATGGTAGCTTCCATTAGAGGGATATTTTCCCAGTTCATCAGTTTAGGTGCCACAAGGTTATAGAGCTCCTCCCAATGTTCAAGTCTCCCGGATCTGTTGGAAAACTTTTCGTCAAGCAATCTGGGTTCGTCAAGGAACTCTGACCAGACTTCCATAGGTTTCCCCCCTGTACCTGCGGTTGTAAGAGTTACCTCACCATCTTTTGTTGGCAAATGCATGCCATCCATCACATTTGTGTCGCTCCCGCCTCGTTTAGGATTTCGTCCGGTATAGCTACGTGGATGGATCAACTGCGAAGGTGTGGCAACAACTGATTCTGCTGTTGAGAGGTCGATGTAACTTCCAACCCCTTGGGCATCCCGATTGAGAACCGCGGCCATGATTGCTACGACTCCATTGCGCGCGGTTGTGATTTCCATCTGATTAAGAACGGTTCCCATGGGAGGCTTGTCTGCGGACCCTGTCACAGCGTATAAGAAGCCACCGATAGCTTGGCTAGTTAACTCGTCGGCTCGGTAATGAGCATATGGACCGGTTTGTCCGTAGTAGGTAATCGATAGCATAATTAGTGTATCGTTGGTGGCCATCAAGCTTTCGTGGTCTAAACCAAGGTTCGCTAAATATCCTGGTTCGAAGCTCTCGATACATATGTCGCAGGTGTTGACCAATTCCTTGCAGATTTTAGCCGCCTCCGGCTGTGTGATATCTAGAGTTATTCCAAACTTGTTGGTATTAAAAGACAGGAAAGAACTGCTGATGAGCTCCCCTGAAGAGGTTTGTAGAAACGGGGGGTCATACCTAAGGGGGTCCCCGTTAAGGGATTCTACCTTGATAACAGTCGCACCTTGGTCAGCTAACAATTTCCCGCAAAATGCTACTGATGGGGACTCGCCCAGTTCTAAAACTCGAATGTCCGACAGTATTCCTTCCATAACATATCCATCTCTAACCATTATTTGCGAGACTATATCCGCATGTCGTCCGCATCGGGCTTGTTTGCGATAACCCCGGCTTCGTACAGATCTGCTATCCCTTCTGGGCTGTAGCCAGCAAGTTGTGTAAGAATTTGCTCGTTGTGCTCTCCAAGCGTGGCAACGGTGTCTATTCCAGTCGGGATGCGACTACTTCGGAACGGCCGGCCAGCAAATTGGCGAGGCCCTACCGAAGGGACAGCTTTATTCTCTACCGTTAAAAAGAACTCCCTAGAGTCAAAATGACTATCGGACAGGAGGTCTTCTGCGGTATAGACAGCGGCGCAGCAGACATTGTGGGTTTGGAGATGGTGCATGAGGGTCTTGTTATCTTGAGACACGGTCCAACTAGCCAGTTCCTCATCTAAGCGATTCCTCGATTCGGATCGACCTTCGACAGTGTCGTAGTTGTGATTGTTGGCCCAGTCCGGTTCGTCCATGGCACGTTTTAGGTTGACCCATTCGGCATCAGACATTACAGAGATTGCAATCCATCGATCATCCCCGATAGTTGGATAAACATTGTGTGGTGATTTCCAAATGTGAGAACAGCCCAGCCTCTGACGAGTGATATCACGTTGTGCTTCTAATATCGCGGGTCCAATTGCGGAGACCCCGGTTTCTTGCATAGTTAGATCAATACGCATGCCAATCCCAGTTTTTCGGCGCTGGTATAGCGCAAGTAAAAGAGCGTATGCCACGTTATTTCCAACGGAGTGATCCATGTAATTGTTACTTGCCCTGAGGGATGGGCCGCCTTCGTATCCCGTAAGAGATGATAGTCCGCATGCAGCATCGACCGTCCTAGCCCTGGACCCTGCGCGCCTCCAAGGGCCGGTATACCCAAACGCGGTACTGCTTAGGGTTATGATCTTTGGGTTTATTGAGCTGAGGCTTTCGTGGTCAAAACCGAATCTCTGCATAGTGCCAGGTCGGAAATTGTCAGTTACTATATCCGCTGACTCAACTAGCTTTAGGAAGATTTCTTTACCCTTCGATTGGGTAACATCAATACATAGACTCTCTTTGTTACGTGTTCCGTAGTAGGAGAGGTTACCGGATTCGTTCCACCAGTTGTCCCCTGGTTTCCCGTTTGGGAAGGGGCCAGCCTTGCGGTCTTGCAGGTGTTTCTTGCTTTCGATACGAATGACTCGTGCGCCCAGGTCTGCAAGATAACTTGTTGCCCACGGTAATGCATGGACTTGTTCTAGGGTCAAGACAGTGATGCCTTGTAGAATGTTTGCTCTCATAGTGGGTGCCTCTCATTCAACTAGGAAACTGGTCGAGATCAGTACCAAGACGATACTACTGAAGCTTCTGGAGCTAGTCAATTGTGAATCTATGCGAAATCTGCAGACAAACCATCTTGTCTTGCCCGTTTTTTGAAATATTGATAGTCCATATGGCATCATTGAGCATAAATAGGGTGTTGACAGGGTTTGCGGAACGGCGGATATACTAACGCATCATTTCCGGGGTGGCCGGGATATTCGGAGGGAAGCGGCGGTGATAGTTCCTTGTCATATGGCACTCAAAGGTTCCGATACAATGGCTGCATTGTCGAGGACCTGGGCGGAGCCACAGCATGGTTAATACTTCGATGTCCGCAGAGAGCATATGGTCCGCCGTGCTTGGTCAATTACAAATAGGGCTAGACGAAGCAACTTACTCGACTTGGCTATCTAATACCGAAGGCGTAGTGGTCCAGGAGAAGTCTTTCGTAGTCCGCGTACCCACGGCGTTTGGCGTGGCTTGGCTGGAAAGACGGCTTTATGCTGAAATCCAGTCCTCCATAAAGAGGGTGACCGGTAGGTTGCTGGATATCCAATTCACTGTGTCATCCCAGTTGACAGTTGAAAGCCATCCGAAGACCTTCACCGAGCCGGTTTCAAACATTCTACCTGTGGACGACACTCCCGTTTCTGTAAGTCCAGCCGTCGTAAACTCTTCATTTAGAGTGAATGAGCGGTATACGTTTGGCAAATTTGTAACTGGCCCAGCTAACGCAATGGCCTGCGCTGCCGCTCAGGGTGTGGCTGCCAGTCCTGGAACTGCATATAACCCATTGTTTATATACTCGGCAGTCGGCCTGGGAAAAACCCATCTTATGCAAGCAATCGGTGCAGCTAGTTTCGCATCAGGATGTTCTGTTGAATATTCAGCTAGCGAGACATTTACTAACGAATTCATCAATGCTATAAGGACCGGCACTACAGATGACTTTAGACATCACTATCGTTCAGCGGATGTGTTGTTAATTGACGATGTTCAATTTATGGTAGGAAAAGAACAGACGCAAGAAGGTTTCTTTCATACCTTTAATGAACTGTACACTGCTGGCAAACAGATAGTGCTCACGTCCGATAGGCCTCCGAGTGAACTAGGCATGCTCCAGGAAAGGCTTGTGTCTCGGTTTTCGGGCGGGCTAGTAGTCGATATACAATCTCCTGATCTTGAAACACGCATCGCCATACTAGATGACAAAGCGGAGCAACAGGGTTTTACATTACCTTATGAGGTTTGTGAATTTATTGCCAAGAGGAACAAGAAAAACATCAGGGAATTGGAAGGTTGTCTCAACAAGTTGCGCGCTTATTCAATTATGACAGGTTCTCCCATCACTTTGGACTACGCTGTGGAGATACTGGGCAGTCTTATCGGAAATAGAGCTATCGGAGATGTCACATCAGACGACATTATTGGGACTGTAGCATCTTGCTGCCAAGTTTCGGTTCCTGAGATATTATCCCGCGTGCGAACAAAGACGGTGGTTGAAGCAAGGCAAATCGTGATGTATTTGCTCATTAATGAACTCTTCATGTCACCGACTGATATTGGCAGGGCATTGGGGGGGAGAAATCACGCGACGATTATTCACGGGGCAGGCAAGATCAGTGCTGCTATTAGCGAAGATGACTCGCTGCGGGCGTTAGTTATGCACGCAAAAGAGGCAATATTTACCAGTGCGGCAGCATGAAAGGAGTTCCTAGTACGTTAGAAGTTACCTTCCGGCTCAAATCCTAGGAAGAACTGCCCCGCGGATTCGTAGTTGGTCGGATGCCCCTGTAGGTGCTGTGTGATAACATGGATGTCCTGAAACCGTCTCTGGATCGGATTTGAGGCAAAAATAGCACCTGATCCACATAGGTTATAACAAATATCTACAACATTGGCGGACGTGCGTATGGCATGAGTGCTAGCCAATCGTAGATTGATCCGCTCTTCAAGTGTCAAAGAACCTTGAGAGTTAGCGCTTTGCCACACTGTCGACATGGATTCTCTTAGAAATGCTCTGCTTGCACTGTAAATAGCGCGTGCCTCACCAATGCTTCTCTGGACGGTACCCTGGTCTCTCATTAGGGCCTGTTTCCGGCCACTTTGCCCTGCGCTAGCAAAATCTACCGCGATGTCGATACTAGCTTTAGCAGTTGCTAATGCGACGGTAGAGAAACCGGCGGCGAAAAGCAATGTTCGAGGAATGATGTAATGGGGGCCGTTGTTCCACGGCTCAGCGTCGTCTTGGTCGTAACTATGGTTCGATGGGACGAACATGTCCGATAATTCGAAGCCAAAGCTGGAGGTGCCACGCATGCCCTTAGCGTCCCACGTGTCGACAAATTCGACTTGTTTCTTTGGGATCAAGAATATTTTCATATCCTTTCTGTCAGTACTAACCAATGTGGAACCATCTTTGTTGCCTATGGGACATAGGGCTGCTATCCATGTCGCGTGAGTGCACCCACTACTGAAATTCCATCTCCCACTTACGATATGCCCATCTTCAGTAGGAATAGCTTTGCAGGCGCCTGACGGGGGCCCGTTAGTTACTACTGCTCGCTGTTCTTTCCAAATTTCTGACGCAGTCGACTCTGGCATACGTGTAGATGAAGTAGACCAGACATTGTTCTGGTTGAGACACCAAGCCGTGCTTGTGTCTGATTCAGCTATTATCTCTAAGATATTCAAGAACTTTGAATGCTCTAGTTCCGCCCCGCCCAAAGATTTCGGAAGAAGTAGTCGAAAGAATCCGCGGTCAGCAAGGTCCTCCGCGATGTCAGAAGGAATCTGTCTTTCGGAGTTGATCCTTTCTGCATTTTCCTTTATCACAGGAGCTAGCTGTTGGGCTAGTTCAATGTAGTCTAATTGCGATTGTTGATCAGTTGCCATTTGTCGTTTTATCCCCGTGTTTAATTAAGTTGTAATATTAGTATAGCATCCGCGAATAGCTTGAGCCTTCAGTTTTCAAAGGGGGTTGGCATCATCCCTACTGGGACCTCAATTAACGTTGGTCGGTTTCCTGCTATTGCGTCCGAAATTACGTTTTCCAGGTCCTCTGGGCCATTTGCGCGTAACCCGCGAGCTCCGTAGGCTTCGGCGAGCTTCATAAAGTCAGGGTTATGTAGATCAACTCCAATAGTCCGGCTATCGAAACGATTAACTTGGTCCCTCATGACGTTTCCATAAGCACTATCGTTAAATACCACTACTATGGCGTTTATATCGTACTGGACGGCAGTAGCGAGTTCCTGTGAATTAAATAAAAAGCCGCCGTCTCCAGATAACGCTACTACAGCTTTGTCAGGCTGGGCTACCTTTGCTCCTAATGCGAATGGGAAAGCATATCCCAAGTTTCCGGAGTAGGACGAGGTCATGAATGTCTTTGGTTCATAGACAGGGAAAAAGCCTCGAGCGTAATATCCCATCTGCGTCATACCCGATATAAGGATGCCGTCATCGGGCACGGCGGAGCGAATAGCAGAGAGGAAAGACTCCTGTGGTTCTACCCGAATGGCGGTCTCGGCCCTTCGCTTTCTTAATACGTCAACCATTGAATATGCATTTTGGGCTGGACTCATTATGGTTTTTAATTGCTCTAATAGTTGTCCTAGGCTGACTTTTGCGTCTCCGATCAGCCTGTGTGTGTTGTCGTAATTGCGACCGGCTTCACTTGGGTCAATATCTATCTGGATAACTTTTTGCCCATCTAACCATGCAGGAAATGCAAGACGCGTTCCGACTGCTAGAATTACATCAAAATTTGGGTCATCCTTGGCGACTGGGTCGTTTCGAAGTCGTAACGAACCTAGGCTGAGAGGATGCCTGTCGGAGATGGCTCCCTTGCCTTCAGCGGTCATTATGACCGGACTCTGGATGTATTCCGCCAAATTGAGCAATTCCTCACCAGCTTCTGAGGATATGGCACCTCCACCGGCCCAAATAAGGGGCTTCTTTCCTGACGAGAGTATACGGGCGGCTTCCGATAGGGATTCAGGGTCTGGAGATAAGCGTTGCTCAATCTCAGGTTCAAGCAGGTCAATATCTGCGGTTTGGGCCAAGGTTTCTGGAGGAATTTCGATCTCCACAGGGCGTGGCCGCCCGCTCGTAAGGTCTTTGAAACTGCTTCTTACTGCTGTTGGTATTTCGGTTGGATCCGTGATGCGGCGGGCTGATTTAGTAATTGGTTTCATTACATCAATCTGGTCATTTATTTCGTGGAGCATCCCACGATCCGATCCGATTAGATCCCGCTCTATCTGGCCACACACAACTAAGATAGATGAAGACGCAGAGTACGCCGTTGATATACCGGCGGAAGCATTCAATAAGCCGGGGCCAGGAACCATTAGCGCTGTGCCTATCCCGCCACCAGCTCTAGAGAATCCGTCGGCCATGTACGTTGTCGCTTGCTCATGCCTAGTAGTGATAAATCGAATATCAGGGTGGTCGTAGAGGGCATCCATAGCGTGGTACATTTGCACCCCCGGCAACCCGAATATAACTCGTATACCCTCTAGGTGTAATGATCGCATTAGTGCTTGCCCGCCGGTCATGTTTGGCATTTGTTTATAGGCTCCATTATAAGATTAGTGTTCGTTGTTATTTATCCAATCGGAAACGCGCTCTGCGATCATAATCGTTGTGCAGTTGGTGTTGGCTCGAATACAGTCTGGTAGGACTGAGACGTCAACTACGCGAAGGTTATCTACACCATACACGTGGCAATATTGATCCACCACCGCCATGGGATCATTCGATGGGCCCATTTTACAAGTTCCCGATATATGGTGGGTGGTGGTGACGTTCTGCAATAACCATTGATCCAACGTATCATTAGATGCCAGATCCGCTGGAGTTGGGGTTATCGGCTCCAACGCGAATTCCTGATATTTGTCGTGCTGAAGAAGGTTAAGGCATATTCTGACCCCTTCCCTCATTCGCTCCCGATCCCACGGTGTTTCCATAAAACGGTAATTTAGATTGGGTTGGGTATATGGATCCACTTTAGATAGCGTTAATTCGCCTGCGCCTTCGGCTAATTCGAGCATTACCGTGAATCGGATTCCCTCGCCTTCGAGAGGATCTCCACCCATCGGAGAGGAGAACGATGATTGCAGTATTTGCATATCGTTACGATCTTTAGAACCATCTGCTGTATACCGAACAGCTAGTTGAGTACGTGGAGCTTGCGGATCCATTGGGAAATCATCTTTCACCCGAACGGGAACTCGAACGTTGGGGTGGTCTCTCAAGTTTTGACCGACTCCGGGTGCTTCATGAACCACTGGAATACCCATCTGTGTTAAATGGTCCTTGGGGCCTATCCCAGACAGTAACAGTAGTTGGGGGGATGCTATCCCGCCTGAGCTGACTATGATTTGATCGCCTTCAACGGTAAAAACCTCACCGCCACTCTCTACAGTTACTCCGACAGCTATCCCTGATTCAACAACTATCTTATGAGCGGTTACACTCGATCTAACTGTGAGATTCAATCGATTTCTGATTGGGTTCAAGTACGTAAGAGCGGTACTCATGCGGACCCCATTGGGATTGTTCATTGGAATTGGCCCAACCCCACCAGAATCTGGATTGTTCATGTCGGGATCTTCAGGATACCCTGCAGCGATGCAGGCTTCTCGAAACGCGGTCTGAGCAGGCAACCAAGTCTCCGGTTTGTGCCGCCTGACAGGTATTGGACCGTCTGAACCATGAAAATCGTCTTTGATATCCGTATCTGTCTCCGCTTTTCGAAAGTATGGCAATGTCTTGATAAACGACCATTCATCGTTGCCCCAAGAAGCCCAGTTGTCATAGTCCTCTGGAACTCCTCTAAGGAATACCTGACCATTTATAGCGCTTGACCCACCAACAACCCGTCCCCTAGGTACCGGCATGGGACCTTGTTCTGGAGTGGCGGTTCCATACCAAGACCAGTTATGCGGGGCATTTATAGCGGAGGCAGTTTGGTCGTAACCGAATTTCAAATCGTTTGGGTACTCCTCAAAGTCCGGATAATCTGGGCCTGCCTCCAGCAACAAGACGGACTTGTTAGGATCTTCTGTCAGGCGAGTAGCAAGCACGCAACCCGCCGAGCCGGCACCAACTATGATGTAATCGTATTTCATGAATATCCTCCTTCAACGTCGCGTATTTGATCGGTGATCAACTGCTCAATAATTTGGGTTCAGCTTTGAATTGTTTCCTGTTTAAGGTCAAGAATTTGATCGGCAAGCGTGACTAACCAGGATATACCTTGCCTCGCATGGTCAGGAACAGTATGGTCTTCATTATATGTGTCAAATAGGACATATTGACATCCTAGTTCTTCAAGAGTCAACAGGTCGTCTCTAATCTGAGCGATGGTTCCGTGCCCTGCGAGACGGTCTTCGGATTTAATGGCTTCGGGAGTCACCTTTAGCTTAATGCGCGGGCATATATCAGGACTAGGTTTATCGGATTGATTGGCAATGCGGTCAAGGCGGGCAATACCGGTGGTTTTAAAATTGGACAAACTTATTCGAATTGGATGCCAAGCATCGGCGAAATCAACGGCCCTTTTGAGAGCAGCATCGCTATACCCTCCTACCCAGATAGGAGGCACTCGCTTTGGCTTTGGAGCAGTGTAGATGTTCTCAAAGGAGATGAATCTCCCCTTGTAAGAGGCAATGTCGTTGGTCCACAAGACTTTTAGTGCTGCCAGATACTCGTTAGTTATCGCACCGCGAGAGTGATATGGGACACCTAAGGCTTCGTACTCTTGCACGGACCATCCAACACCGAATCCGCAAATCAGACGTCCGTTAGAAAACTGATCAATACTTGAGCAAGCCTTTGCTGTTTCTAGAATATGACGATACGGGGCGACGAATACTGTGGTGCCTATTTCTATTGACTTAGTAATCCCGCTCATCCAGCCGAGAGTGGAAATAGGCTCATAAAAGGGTGCGGGGTATCTGGATTGGACTTCCTCTGGAATAGCGATATGATCGGATGTCATGACTAAGTGATAGCCGCACTCTTCTGAGGTGTGAACCCATTCCTCCATCGAATCCGGTCCTACTCCTGGTCCGAAATTAATGAGATTTACGCCAAACTTCATCGTATAGTGTGGTCTCCCCAAAAATTAAAAACGAGGGCACCCCTGTCTTGGGGCAACGGTAAGAACTGTAGCTTTGGACTGAATTAATGTCAATTACGGTGTGGTGGACGGGCACGTAAGAGACCATCTCACAAAGAGGATATTCCGGTTTATTTCGAGTTGTGCTATGCTTGGGGGTAAGTGAACAGAATCCTAACAGAGGAGGAAACAATGGCTAGGAAAATTGATGGAGAAACATATAGGGGACAAGCTTTGACCGTGCCGCTATCCGATGATGGGCAAGTATCTCTTTACGTGTGGCCCTGCAGAATTCTCAGGCCTGGTCCTGAAGGAATGGGCGGACCCACTTTGGGAGTGGACGTAGGTAACGAAGAGGTAATCCGATACGACTGTCACGATAAACCGGGCCACTGGCATCGTGGTGGTTACGATAGAAAAGGACGACCAGGTAACTCTCACGTAGACTTCCCAGACGGAGTAGAGAGCGTCGACGCTCAAGTAACATGGAGTTTTGATCAAATAAGCAGTGAATGCGCTTCATTGTTGAAAGAAGCAGAGCACGAAGACGCTGCCGGCAAATTGAATTCTGACCTAGTCAAGAAGGGTCTAACTGCGATCAAGGCGCATTTGGATGACTCCGGAGATCTTCGAGGGCAAGCCATCGGAGAAAACTTGATTTCTACGAATTATTAGTCTTTACTAGGATCCTAACTTAGGATGTTTTATGGGGAGAAGGATTCTCCCCATAATTTTGTGCGAATTTATTTGAAAGGTGTATGTACATTGGAACCGGTAAGTAAATATATAGTAGCAAATGGATTGAAACAGCATTATTTGGATTGGGGGAATTCAGACGCCCAGACTGTTTTAATGACTCACGGCATCGGATTGTGCGCCCAAATATGGAACAACGCAGCTCGGTCATTGGCCAGTGATTACCACGTGCTGTCTCTTGACCTTAGAGCGCATGGCGACACCGACGATCCAGGGAAAGACTATGAGTTTTTCAAGATGGGTGAGGATATAGCAGCGTTCATTCGAGAATTGGGTATCAATGGTGCCTGGGGAGTCGGCCATTCAGCGGGCGGTATGTCACTCTTGATCTCAGATCACGTGGTACCAGGGCAATTAGAAAAAATCATGTTGATTGATACTAGAGTCGGTGATGGCCCAATGTCTCGCCTAAGTCCTGAGGAGCGGGCAGAGCGGTTAAAGAGGACAGGCCAGAAAAGAATGATCTGGGAAACACAAGAGATAATGTATGAGGCCTATCGGAACAGGCGCGTGTTTCAGACGTGGACAGATGAAGTGTTCAGTGACTACATTTACGGTGGAACCCGTGTTCTGGATGACGGCACAGCGCAAATAAAGTGTTCCAATCTGGTTGAAGCGACATTTTACGAAACTCGTAACCTCATGGATACCTCTCAGGTTCTGCGCGGTCTAGGCGCGCGATACATGTTGGCCGTTGGGAATTATGAAGGCAACCAAAAAACTAGTGACAAGGCCGTACAGACATTAAGCAAAGAGGCCCGAGAGTTCCAATTTTATCAATTTCCAGAGGGGTCTCACTTTGTACCTATGGAGCATCCAAACTTGGTTTTAGCTCAAATTAGATCGTATTTGGACTGGTAATCAACTCACAGGGGTAATGGATTGCTACCTAATCTGAGATTTCATCTGGAATAGCGTTGATACGAGCGCGAGTAATATGAGGCACCCCAGACACCGGTAGGCCCATTGTAAACCAATTACGAATGCCGCGGCCGTACCGGCGGTGTCCGCTGATATCACGGCGTCGAGACTGGGATCGAACCCCAAAGAACCCATGGTTACAGTTACGACGCTGGTGACTAAGGCAACACTTACTATACTCCCAGAATTGCGGACAAGGTTTACCATACTTGAGGCCAATCCCCTCTGGTTCTCTGGGGTGGAACTCAAGATGGCGCTTGAATTGGGCGAGTAGAAGATTCCCATCCCTGTGCTATGCAGTAGTAGTCCCGCAATTACATGCATCAAGCTTGAATTCAGCGATAGAAAAGATAAGACTAAAAGGCCCGTAGCCGAGATCATGAGACCGAGGATAGTGAACCTACCCCAGCCGAAATAGTCAGACAATCGTCCACTCAGTGCGCCACAAACGGCCATAGAAAAAGCCCCAGGAATAACAGCAAGCCCCGAAACCTTGGGGCTGTACCCTAGTATCTCCTGCAAATAGAAAGGTGTGAGGAACAACACGCCGGAGCTTCCGAAGAACATTAGGAAAGCTCCTGTAACGCCCCAAGAAAAGCGCGGCACTTTGAACAGATTAAGGTCCACTATGGGTGATACTGAACGGATCTCCCTCAAAATGAATGCTATTACAAGAATTGCTATCCCTGAGAAGGTAAGAATCGGCAACACAAAGTGCGCAAATACGATTCTAGGGTTAGTCGCAACTAGCATTATACCTAAGATAGCGCATCCGGAGGTCCCAGCACCCATCCAATCAAAAGGTTCAATAGCGTAGGCTCGTTCAAGCGTTTGTTCGTCCTTCATGCGTCTGACCGCGACAGCTAACGCCAGACTAAGAGAGAGCAACGGAATGTTTCCAAGAAACACTGCTCGCCACCCATAGAGATCAACAAGCAAGCCACCAAACGCTGGGCCGGCAATCGCTCCCAATCCGACTGTCGTCATAATTAATCCGATTGCTCTTCCGCGTTGATTCCCGGGAAAGGTGGAAATGACTAGGGCCATACCTAAGCCTTGCGTCATCGCTGCACCTAAGCCTTGGAATATTCTGCTTAGTAGTAGGATTCCCATACTCGGCGAAGCACTGGCCCCTATGGTTGCCAAAAGTAGTATCGTGCATCCAAGGTAATAAATTTTTGCTAAACCCCAAATATCACCTAGTCGGCCCATCGGGAGCAAAAGAATGACTATTGTGAGGGAAAACACAATCACTACCCACTGTGTAGTAGGCAGATCTGTAGCGAAATAGTTCGCAATAGAGGGTAGAGCTACACTTACACTTCCGTGATCAATTACTGAACAAAAAGTTCCCACTGCGACAGCAGAGAAAACAAGCCAACGTCGGGATACGAACATTTAGTTAGACATACTCACATCACTTAGGCCGGCGATACTATCAGCGCCCTTCCAGGAACTGCTTGGGATTGTGGATCATCATCTTGTCAATATCATCTTGTGTGACGCCGAGTTCCAAGAGCCGCGGCAAAACCTTTCTGGTTATAAAGTTATATCCATCAGGATTGGCCCGAAAGCGCTCTTCTTGCATTTTGGCACCGTGACGCGCTTTCGGAACGGAGTAGTCATGTGACAGGATCAAGCGTTGGACGAACCCCTCATCGATTAATTGCTTGACTATGTCTGTCCGTTTTTCCCAGTCAGGGGTGCCTGGTCGAATTCCACCAGGATATCGATCTAGCCCGACCCACACACCATTGTCAAGGAGCTCATGCAGGTATGAGATGTCAGTGTCATCATTACTGTGTCCTATGTAGACCTTTGTGAGGTCTACCCCTTCTTCCTTGAGGATTGCTATTTGTTGTAGGCCTACTTTGTCTGGGGACCATGTATGGGTCGAGATCGGTGACTGCGTCTCTAAGTGGGTAAGAGCTGCAGCTCGTAGTATCACTTCTTGTGGTGGAGTGACCCCACCAGCGTCACTAGCTACTTTAATGATCCCTGCTTTAATTCCGGTCCCTTCGATGCCGACGCGTATTTCACGGATATATAGCTCCGATATAACTTTCGGGGCCACGTCTCCAAATGGTCTTGGCACTGCGAGGTGATTGCCAGTGGCCGCGACGATTTGAACTCCGCTCCGTTCTGAGACGCGCTTTATCAGTTGAATATCTCTTCCAAGATCAATTGTGGTTAGATCGATTATGCTTTTAAGTCCCTCTTGACGTGCCTGCGTCAGTGCTTCGACTGATTGATCTTCTAGCCCTGGGTCTATGAATTCAGGATATATCTGGCGAATGCCTGCGGCATTCGTCCCAACGTGTTCGTGGCATAGAGTGAATCCCAGATCGTCAGTTGAGATGGGGCCGAGGACTGTCTCTATTTGTGGCACGAGCATATACCTCCGGTATTCATTATTGTGTAAGGGTATCATACCTCACGAAGTTGGCCACAGGTAACTTCGACGGCGACTTGCCACAACATAGACTTCTAAATACAATTCGATCCATGTTCAGGGAACAACAAATTATAAATACCAGTATTGGAGGGATATATGGCTCGTATACCGGCGGCCGATAGGAATAGTGTTCCGGAAGAATTTCGCAATGCCTATGATGCGGTCATGGATGCAAACAACGGGCGACTATCCGGGCCTACGTCGATTACAATCAACAGTCCAGAGATGGCTAGCAGGCGCGGGGCTCTAACAAACTATCTGCGTTACGAAGTTCAATTCGAGAAAAAGTACCTCGAACTTGCCATAATAACTACTGCACGGCTAATGGATTGTGCTTACGTGTGGAATGCCCACGCTCCAGCAGCGCGGAAAGAAGGGATATCAGATCAATTGATTGACGCTCTTAGGGAAAAGAAGACTATGCCACAGATCTCCGATGAAGAGAGTGTCATAATAGCTTACGCTACCGAGTTTTACACAGCTCACAGGATAACCGATAATACCTTTAGTAAGGCGCTTGATCTGTTTGGCACGCAATATTTGGTAGAACTCACTACACTCATGGGTCACTATGCTCAAACCGCTTTCATATTGAATGCGTTTGAGGTTGAAATAAGTGCCGATTCTACTGAACCCAGACTCCCTGTTTGATTGCTAAAATCAAACTACATTGCGACTTTATGTATCTAGGAGATATTCATTGAAGACTATTGACATCCACGCACATCTAATGCCTCAAAGCTTCTGGCGCGCTGCCGAATCGGGGGAATCCTGGTATGGTATGCGCCTAGAGGAAATTAATGGACGTCAGTTTACAACAAATGGCTCACGTAGAGACGGAGTCACTTCCGACAAGCTCAACTCAACTCCGAGCGAGCGAATCGAGGATATGGACCGTCAGTCGGTCGACATACAAGTAGTATCCACTGCTACTCCCATGTTCGGTTACGACTTGGATGTCCAAGATGGCTTAGCACTTGCTCACGATATCAATAACGAGATATATGATATGACCACGGCTTGGCCAGAGCGCTTCATTGGTTTAGGAACGCTACCTATGCAAGATGTACCTACGGCTATAGGCGAGCTGGAACGATGTATGACCGATTTGGGATTTAAGGGAGCTGAACTAGACACAGTCGTCAACGGGAAGAACTGGGATGAGCCAGAATTCTTACCACTATTCCAAGCTGCTGAAGATATGGGTGCTGTACTATTTTATCATCCGCAGCCGAACAATAATTTAGTTGCTGAAACGTTCGCAAAGTACTCGATGGGAAACAGCTTTGGAGTTCCGCTGGAAGACACGCTGGTCGTGGCTACCCTTATTCTAGGAGGTGTCCTGGAAAAATGTCCGAACCTTAAGGTATGTGTTGCACATGGTGGAGGCGCCGCATGTTTTGGTATGGGCCGAATGGATCGCGGCTGGCAGGTTAGAGCAGAGGCCAGGACCAATATATCGAGACCCCCAAGTACTTATCAGAGCCAGTTGTATTATGACTGTATCACCATGAACGAAAGAGCCCTTCGCTTCCTAATCGATGAAGTCGGAATTGAGCGGGTGGTACTGGGAAGCGATTGGCCATACGTCGCATGGGACCCATCCCCTGTCCATTGGATAAATAGCTTGGAGTCTTTGACGGAGCAAGAGAAAGAGAAAATCCTGTGGCGCAATCTTGAAGTGTTACTCGATCTTGATGCAGCCTAAAAACTCCCCCATATTTTAATTTTGTAGAGACTAGATATGCAGTATGACTACATCATAGTGGGTGCCGGCTCCGCAGGTTCAGTCCTCGCCAGTCGATTAAGTGAGAATCCAGCTGTGTCAGTACTTCTGTTGGAAGCTGGACCAGACTATCCGAGCGATGATTTACTGCCCGAAACACTGAAATATGATATGCACCAAGCGGCCTCCAAGCTTAATGCAGAGCATAGCTGGAACTTTTTCGGGTATGCCAACGAACAGCAAAAACAACCTGCGTTGGTTGCTAGGGGAAAGGTAACCGGTGGTACTAGTGCTATAAACCACCAAATATTCCTAAGAGGCTTGCCTGAGGATTTTGACAATTGGGCGTATCTTGGGAATCCCAGCTGGGCTTTTGACAGAGTGCTTCCCTATTTCCGGAAATCAGAAACGGATATGGTTATTAAGGGAGATTGGCATGGTTCTGAGGGCCCCATACCGGTTGTCCGGCATTCTGCCGAACGCTGGACCCCTCTGCAACGGGCATTCTACGATGTTTGCGTGCAGTCAGGGTTCGATGTTGATGAAGATATGAATGCTCCCGACGGTACCGGTGTTGGAGCGATGCCTCTAAATAATCCTAATGGAGTTCGGGTAAGTACGGCTATGGCGTATTTGGCCCTCTCCCGCCACCGGATGAATCTCACCATAAAGCCAAATGTGCATGTAACAAAGGTGCTTTGTGCAGATGCTGTTGCCTTTGGTGTCTTGGTTGAAAGCGGAGATCAAGAATTTAGCATCTTTGGCAAAGAGATTATTATCAGTGCAGGGGCTATAGGTTCTCCCCATCTATTGTTGTTATCGGGAATAGGGCCAGAGGAATCCTTGAAAGCACTGGGAATTCCCGTTGAGATTAACCTCCCGGGTGTCGGTGAAAACCTCAAAAATCACCCAAGTGCATCAATACGATTCCACGAAACTCCGAATAATCCCATACTCTCATCTCATCCCAGGAATCAGGTGAGCTTAAGATTTACTACTTGTGGGTCAGATTATAGGAACGAAATTCAGGTCCAACCAACCACGTCATATCCTCCAGACGAAGAGTCACCGGACATTCGAGTAGGGATAAGGCTGGAGATGCCCCATAGTGTCGGGACAGTCAGATTGATCAGCACTGACCACCACGTTCAACCAGAACTCCGATTTAACTTCTTGGACGACCCTTTCGATCGACAACGCCTTCGAGATGCCGTTCGGACTGTTGTTGCCCTATTCAATCAACTGCCGTTGAAAAACACTGTCGGCGCGCGCATATCTCCGAAAGACGATGTGCTAATTGATGACGATGCCTTGGATAACTGGATGCAGACAACTGCTACAGTCGCGGGTCATAGTTCTTGCACCTGTAAAATGGGGCCCAGCTCGGACGAGATGGCGGTTGTAGGCGAAAATGCGTGCGTACATGGCCTCTCTGGTTTAAGAGTTATTGACGCTTCTATCATGCCGGAAATAGTACGCGCTAATACTAACGCTACAACCATTATGATGGCGGAAAAGCTAGCGCAAGAATTATTAGGAACTATACAAGGCAGTAACTCATGAAGATTTGCAGAGTTTCAGTTGAGGGAAGCGTTTCCTATGGACTCGTGGAGGGAGATTCTGTCTATTTGATAGATGGGAACGTATACGGTGATTATGTGGTCACAAATACGTCGTATGACTTAGGCGAAGTAAAACTTCTGGTGCCCTGTGAACCCAGAAGTTTCTGGGCTGTGGGGTTGAATTACGCCGCGCATATCGCCCATCAAGAACAGGCTTTGGATACAGATCGTATTCAAAGGGACGCGCAGGAGTTTAGGCCATGGCAGAAAGGAACGAGCTGCATTATCAGTACGGGATCTAAGATCGAACTTCCGTCTGACGCGGACTATGTTCACTATGAAGGTGAACTCGCCGTGGTAATTGGGAAGCGAGCTAAGCACGTGGATGCCCTCAACGCACCCGACTACATATTTGGGTACACCTGTGCGAACGATGTCAGCGGTGAAGGCGAATGGTCAAAAGATTTGTCTAATTGGCGGAGAAAATGCACCGATACCTTCGGCCCTGTCGGACCTTGGATTGAGACTGATTTGGACCCGCACAAAACTCAAATCACCACAATTTTAAATGAATCCGTGCACGACACCGGAGAGACGTCGGGTATGATCTATAACTGCTATGAAACAGTCAGTCGGATCAGTGAGTTTGTGACACTTTATCCAGGTGATTTGATTTTGACAGGAGCTCCAGGTGCAGTTGAACAATTAAATCCAGGGGACACAGTTGAAGTGGAAATCGCTGGTATCGGTAGATTGAGTAACCCTGTGGTTTAACTACAGATCTTTCATAGGAGGAACGGATGAGTACAGTAAATGAATTGCAGGCCAAATCCGCGAAATTAAGGGGGTTTTTCGACCAATATCTTCCATATGAAAGGCCCGAGCCTGTATTGTCAGATTTTGTAAAGATTCAGCATGAACTCATGTGGGGCGGGGTCTGGCAAACAGAAGATCTGGACCTCCGACTGAAAAGTTTCGCCACAATATCTGCCCAATGTGTTAACGGATATGACTTTGGGATTGAACACCAGGTTAGGACTGGCTTAACTATTGGAATCACACCTCCTGAGATCAAGGAGATTTTCATTCAATTGTTGTTCTACGCAGGGATTCCCGCGACTGTCTTTGGATTGCTGGAGTCCCAGAAAGTTATAAATGAAAGACAAGAATGGAAAGATCTTGATACCGCAGAGACATGGGAATGGATGCCCTCAATTGCCGATAAATTGAAGGCAGGCCACCAAAGAATGTCAGAGACTTGGGGAGCCGGCTCAGCTGAGGAAATCGGCAATTCCATCGCGCGGCGCCTCGTACCCGAAGCTTCGCAGATCGTTGATGCCTATAATTTCGGGGAGGTATGGCGAAGAAATATACTCTCCAACAAAGAGCGCTTGGTTTGTGTCTTGTCCGCGTTGATGTGTCGAGGGCATATGGCTCAATTGAGGCAATACACCCAATACGCTCTTAACTCAGGAGTATCGGCAAGGGAGGTGTGCGGGGTGTTCTCTCAAGCGGGTTGGTATAGGGGTTGGCCATACGTACAAGATGCTCTCCGCGCCGTGTCGGATATTCTATTAGACTCGAACACCGGAGATAAATAATATTATGGTTGAGGCTATTCGAGTTTGTTATGCCGATTAATATCACCTCCCATGAATTGTTTACCGCGTCTCAGCAGTTAAAGAGCTTTATAGACCGGTTTGTGCCAGAAGGACGTCTCACTGGTGCATTGCCAAGTATCAGCACAGACTATGTAAAGCTTCAAGATGAAGTTATGTGGGGTGGTGTTTGGCAAGTCCCAGGATTGGACGTTACATTGCGGAGTATTGCTACAATTTCCGCGCAATGTTGCAATGGGTGGGGGTTTGGCCTGCATCATCAGGTGCGGGTTGGATTGTCGCTGGGTATGAGCCCGCAAAAAATTAAAGGTCTGTTTCTACAACTTATGTTTTATGCAGGAATTCCAGCAACGGTGTTCGCGTTGAGTCAGGCACAACGGGTCATTAATGAACGCACTGAGTGGATATCGGAAGACCGTATGCCACTAAAGGCGGATTGGCTGGATTCTGTCGAAAAAAAGTTTCAGCACGCCCAGTCTGTAATAACGAGTAACATGGATAGTGGCGTCGTTCTATCCAGATTAGATTCTCTGGAAGAGCAGTTTATACCGGAATTGCATCGTTTGATTGAGTCGTATGAATACGGCGAAGTGTGGCGTAGAAGTGACTTGAGTACAAAAGAGCGGATGGCCTGTATATTGGTTGCATTGATGTGCCGAGGCCACTGGCACCAGTTTGGTGAACATGTTCGTCGTTGTTTGAATGGATCCCTAACACAACGGGAAGTCTGTGAATTAGTGTCGCAGGCAGGTTGGTATCGCGGCTGGCCGTATGTGGAGGATGCCCTAGCGATAATAGACGAACTATTAGCTGAATCTACAAGGGAACATTAGAGCCGACAAGGATATTCACTCATTATCTTGGTAGGTGTAAGTTGGACAAAGTGTTAAGTCATATCAGCCAATACGTTAGCGACATTACGTATGAGGATCTGCCCGCCGATATTACTCACCAAACCAAACGGCTATGGTTAGATACGTTGGCATGTACTCCCAGAGCATTCAGTAGTCCACCCGTTCAAATTGGCGTCACACTAGCAGAAATGAGCAGCTCAAAGTCACCGGCCACAGTACTATGGGGTCAGCAACAAACTACTGCTGAGATGGCAGCTTTTGTGAACAGCTCGATGGTCCGGTATTTGGACTTCAACGATTTTTATCAAGGTCCGGAGGCGAAAGAGAGCGGCCACCCGAGTGATGCGTTCCCATCCGCACTGTCTGTTGCCGAACAAGAGAGAGTAACGGGGAAGGAAGTCCTGTTAGGTTCTGTTATCGCATGGGAAATCTATGCTAGATTGGCTGACCGAGTACCGTTTCGCGACTACGGATTTGATCAATCCATAGCCATAGCAATTGCCTCTACGTGCTCCGCATGTAAAGTAATGGGTTTGTCTCAGGACGAAACCGCCAATGCTATCGCTCTTACAACTGCGTCGAACATAACCCTAGGTGAAGTCCGTTTTGGGGAAGTGTCAATGTGGAAAGGTTGCGCGGCTGCCAACGGAGTTCGCAATGGTGTTTTCTCGGCATCTCTAGCGAAGCAAGGTATGACTGGTCCGTTAAATATCTTTGACGGTCCTAGAGGTTTTTTCCACGGAATATCTGGTGAGTTCGAACTAGGAAAGTTTGGTGGCAAAGAAGAACCGTTTCGCATCATGCAGGCAAGCATGAAGCATTTCGCAGTAGGATCAGTTGCCCAAACTGCGTTAGAATGCATTTTAGAACTACGATCTGATATTGATTCGATCCACAAGATTTCCGAAGTTGAGGTGCGCACTTTCCAATTTGGAGTGAATGTAATGGCGGATGTACGCGAAAAATGGAGCCCGCTCAACAGGGAAACAGCGGATCATAGTCTACCGTATTGTGTCGCGATAATGTTATTGTTCGGAGAAATAAACGATGATTATTTCTCCGATGGGTACTTAGGTGATGAAACAGTCAGAGAATTAATGAAGAAGATAAACGTTGTATCAGATGAGAGCGCGACGCAATTGTTTCCCGAGAAGCGTGTAAGTAAAGTATTAATTCGTATGGATTCTGGGGTTGAGCACTATGCAGAGCTGGGTTATCACAAGGGGCATCCCAGTAACGCTATGAGTGACGTCGAAGTGGAAAACAAATTCAGAGAGCAAACGGATATCTATCTAAACGAATCGCAAGCCAATAAAATTATTAGTCAGTGGTGGACACTAGATACGCAGCGAGATCTGTCCAGTTTGGTTAGTAGCCTTGTTATACAAAAATGAAAAACGATTAGGAGCCTACGATTAATGGAGAACCTATGGGACCCAACAAAAGCTGATGGACTCGATGAGCTAGATAAGCTCGTCTATATGACTAACCTAATTGGGGCAGACACCTCTCTTGTGGTTTGGGGAGGTGGGAACACGTCGATTAAAATTATTGAGAAAGATTTCATGGGGAATGAAGCTCCTGCTATGTGGATAAAGGGCTCTGGATCAGATATGAAATCTATGCACCGGGCACAATTTCCGCGACTTAATCATGACAACATCATGCCACTTTTTGACCGAGAGGACATGTCCGATGAAGATATGGTCGCTTACCTAGAACGATGTCTAATGGATGGAGAGTCTCCTAGACCATCAATAGAAACCCTGTTACACGCATTTTTACCGTTTATGAGTGTGGCACATTCGCACGCTGATGCGGTAGTTTCGCTGACTAATAATCACGACTCTAGTTCAGTCTTAGCCGATGTGTACGGAGACAAAATCGCGGTTGTGGATTACTATCGACCAGGCTTTAAGCTAAGCAAATTGGTCGGACTGGCGGTTAAAGAAGCACCAGCTCTGGACGGAGTGGTTCTCATGAACCATGGTTTATTCACTTGGGGCAGTGATACGAAAGAGGCTTACGACAAGCATATATCACTTGTGAACAAGGCAGAAGAATACATCGCTAAGGGTCGCAAATCTGTATTTGGGTCAGTTTTGCCTAGTAAGAATGGCGATGAACATAGAAGGAAGCTTGCTAGCGATATCGGTCCATACATTCGCGGGTTAGTCTCAGAGAGACAAGGGATGGTACTCAAATACGATGCATCCGAGTCTGTGTTGACTTTTCTAAGTAGCGAAGAAGGTAAAAGGTTAAGCGCAATTGGCCCCGCTACTCCGGATCATCTCATACATACAAAGCGCCGGCCACTGTGGGTCGATCCGGTTGATGTGAACGATCTAGAGGATATCAAGGGATTAATAGATGATGCTATGGACCAGTACGTTACAGATTATACGTCTTGGTATGAGAAACATACGTCAGGAGAACACCCCATGTTGGATCCCTATCCACGCGTGATCCTCATGCCAGGAGTCGGAATGTGGACAACCGGTCGCGATGCCCACGCCGCGAGAATAGTTTCGGATATATACCATCACACCATCAATGTAATGGGTGGAGCTCAAGCGATAAGCCAGTATAGTTCACTAACCCCACAGGATGTTTACGATGCCGAATATTGGCCTCTAGAACTGTATAAACTAACAATGGCACCGCCAGAGAAGGAGCTTGCAAGGAAAGTAGCATTAGTAACTGGGGCGGCCAGCGGTATAGGGAAGGCTATTGCAGAGCGCCTGGCTAGCGAGGGTGCACATGTTGTCGTGACTGACATTGCCGGTAACGCAGCGGAATCAGTGGCGGCCGACATAGTAACCGCGAATGGTTTTGACAGAGCCATCGGCCTTTCATTAGACGTAAGCGACCCCAATTCAGTGGCGGCCGCATTTGAGCAAACGCGCCTTCAATATGGTGGTATAGATATTATCGTATCCAATGCAGGGATAGCTCCTGTAGGGGCAATTGATAAACTGGAACTATCTGACTGGCAGCGTTCCCTAGATATCAACACGACTGGTCATTTCTTAGTAGCCGCTAAGGCCATTCAAATCCTGAAAGAACAGAACCGAGGTGGAAGTTTGGTGTTCATTGGAACCAAGAATGTCCCTGCGCCTGGAGCTGAATTTGGAGCTTATAGCGTATCCAAGGCCGCGGAAGTGCAGCTGGCGAGGGTGTTAGCTTTGGAGACAGGTGC
Source organism: SAR202 cluster bacterium (assembly GCA_009392775.1). Next base: position 42,528 of record VFFT01000060.1, read on the forward strand.
TAATGGAATTCGGGTTAATGTCGTCAACCCTGATGCTATATTTGAAGGCTCACAGCTATGGTCCACCGAGTTGCGTGAAGAAAGAGCTGCAGCGCACGGAGTTACGGTAGACGGGCTGGAAGCCTTTTACCATGACAGGACTCTCTTAAAACGCCAGGTTAGAGCGCAGGATGTTGCTGAAACCGTGCTTTTCTTGGCATCAGAGCGCTCATCCAGAACAACAGGAGCAATGATCCCAGTGGATGGTGGTGTCAAGGAAGCATTTCCACGGTAGGATCATTGAGCGGTAGTTCCGCCGTCTATCACTAGCTCAGAACCCGTGACGAATGATGCTTCGTCTGACGCAAGGTAGAGAATCCCATACGCAATTTCCATAGCTTCTCCCATGCGCCCCAGAGGTATCCGATCCAGCACCCATTCCTGTAAGTCAGGTTTGGAATAATTCACTTCGGTCAATGGCGTGAATGCGAATCCTGGATGTATGGAGTTCACCCTTATGTTTTCTGAAGCGTATTGGATTGCTGCCGATTTTGTAAAGAGGCGAGACGCCCCCTTCGCAATATGATACGCCGTAGACGAAGGTGACCCAATCATTCCGTATATTGATGAAATATTGATTATGGACCCGCCACCATTTTGCCGCAGGTAGGGAATGACGTGTTTTGTACCAAGAAACACACCCTTGCCATGGATATCCATTTGAGCCTGCCAGGTTTCGGAAGTCGTTTCCTCTATAGTGTAGCGAGCGCTACTGCCAGCGTTGTTTACGAGAATGTCTATCTTGTTGTAACTGTCTACCGTCTCCCTGAGAATAGTAATCCAGTCTTCTTCTTTGGTAACATCCAGATGGTGGTAGGTTGCCGTACCGCCGAGATCTCGGATTTGCTTCGCGGTGTTTATGCCGTCCTCGTCTTTTATATCTGTCAGGACTACACTGCACCCTTCGTCAGCAAATAGCCTTGCTGCGGCGCCACCAAATCCCATCAATGAACCGCTGAGTCCACTACTTGCTCCGGTTATCAACGCTACTTTTCCGGAGAGTCGTCCCACCGAGGCCATATGTCCTCCTGTCATAAACAAAGCAGATTTAGATAAGGTGTATAATACCAGAAATGTGTATCAAGACTAACAACCTCAATATTTAGTTACGAACGAGAAGTTAAACAATGGACGAGAAATATTGTCACTTTACTGAGATACCTAAAGCCAATTATCTGATAGCTGGGTGGCGTAGGCAATGGTCTGACGGTGGGGATATATCAAGTGGTTTGTCTCGCTATTTAATCAATAAGACAGGCGCCAAAAAGATTGGTGAGATGAGTACTGAAATTGGACACATCTGTTTTCCGTTCCATATAGCCGGAACTCACGACATTTTTCGACCGAGGGTATCATTTGAGGACGGACTACCTTCTTCACCTCCAACCTGGGAGAATTCCTTTTACGACGCAGGCGACGGTCTCCTCATATTCAGAGGTAATGAGCCTTGGTACGACATCGAACGATATGGTGAGGCGTTCTTTGAAGCCATCAATCGTTTAGGGGTCACGAGAACGATTACTATAGAGGGGTATAACGGGCCTGCTCCTCCGGAACTAGAGCGGCGGGTTAGCTGTGTCTACAGTGACCCGAAAATGAGAGAAGATCTTGATAATTACGCCTTTCAATATTCAAACTACGGTAGTACAGGCCGACAAGGACCTACGATTGGAATGGCTCTGGTAAATCTGGCCCATTATAAGTACCCACAAAATCAAGTGTTACGCATTGGTGCGATGGCTCCAATGTACCCATTCACTACGCAGAAAAACAGACAAGTTGGGATAAACACAGATCACAGAGCATACTACGATATTATGCGTCGTCTCAAAGACATGTGCGGACTATCACTCGATCTTGGAGAGCTTAGAGAATTGGGGGTAAAGGAGTCTGCAGCTCTAAAAAAGACTCTCGATCGTATAGCCGAAAATAATCAAGAGGCTAAAGATATTATCGATAAAGCAGCAAACGAGTATGAATATAATTCCTATTTAAATGTGTCAGAGGAATTATCCGACCCCGACGCCGGTGATCTGCCCTAACACTGACTGTTATATTATGACCACAAGTAATTAATAGTGGTCTAGCGGATACGAATTGTGAAAGTTATATAGTGAGGAGCTTACAAAATGGATGTACACGTTTATACCAACCCTGGTTGATTCAGTTGTCGAACTCTGGAAGAGTTCTTACGATCAAATGGAGTTCATTTTGAACACCACGACCTCTTAACAGACGAACCAGCACGGCTAGATCTTGAATCACGAGGCATTAAGGCTGCGCCCGTTACTATAATAGATGGGTCGGAAGTGATAATCGGTTATTACCCGAAAAAACTGATTCCCGCGCTCAATTTGACCACGGCATTAGAGCATTCTGGTCGAACGAGCTGGTTGGCTGAAAAGTATGACTTGATCTTATCGGCAGCAATGAGAGCGGCTCAACAATTAACGCCAGATCAACTCCTACGAGACGTTCCGTGGAGACCTGAGCGAGTCAGGGATTCCATCGTACATATCATCTCGTTTCCTGAACTTGCTTGGAAGAGTCATGAACATGGGAGTATGAGTACCGATGATATGCAGGCTATTAGGGAGAGGCTGAGCGATGTCATAACTTCAGACCAGATATGCCAGTATGGCGAGACTGTGCGACAAGATATAGTGAAGTTCCTTAACAGTGAAAATGAAGATGCCTTTGACCGGGTTGTACCTGCCCACTATGGTGGTGAAGTGACAGTTTTGGAGTTACTTAACATAATCCTAAGCCATAGTACACATCACCTGAAGCAAATCTATTGGTTCATGGAAACCGAGCTGAATATGACTGCAGAAGACCCAGCCACGGAACAAGATATGGAAGGGATTTTCACACCAGCCCAGCTTATATAAACGTCACATACCGAGGATAATGATATGAGACTTGAAGGTAAGACAGCCCTGATCACCGGTGCTAGTAGAAACATCGGTCGCGAGATTGCCACCGCGTTTGCAAGAGAAGGCGCGAATCTAGCACTCTGCTCTCTAAATAGCCCAGACGATCTGAGTGCGGTTGCGGACGAGTGTCGCGAATTTGGAGCGAACGTCTACACCGAACAAGTAGACGTAGCCGAGTCAACGCAATGTTCCAAGTTTGCTCAGAACAGTATTGATGCATTAGGCCAAGTAGACATACTTGTTAGCAATGCGGCTATACGTCCTCACCATGATTTACTAACGGTATCCGATGAAGATTGGCATAGAGTATTCGCCATAAATCTCCATTCCACCTTCTATCTATGTAAAGCGCTGATCCCGCAGATGCAAGAGCGTCAGACAGGTAGTATCATAGGAATAGGTGGTATGGCCGCGATTACTGGAAGGCCATCGACCTCCGCAGTTACAGCCGCCAAGACGGGGCTTTGGGGGTTTATCAGAGCCGTTGCCGCAGAATTCGCTCCGAACAATATAAGAGCAAACATGGTCAACCCAGGAACTATTGATACAAGCAGGAGACACCCCGAATGGGCTCCTCATAATCCAGAACTTGGTCAGGCGACTGCTCGCAACCTAGACCCAGTGCCGTTAGGCAGGCTCGGTACGGTATCTGACATCGCAAATGCGTGTCTATATTTAGCGTCAGATGAATCCAGTTACGTTACTGGAGATCAAATCAATGTAGTTGGTGGGCGGTATATGGTTGCTGCGCATGGTCAGTAGCGACGTTTGGGGTAGTTACTCTCTGTGAAATGACTAACCTACGCCTGCAAGGCACTTAGGAAACCCAAATGATTTGATACACCAGTGGCAGATATTACCCCATCTTCTGATACTTCTAAATCTCCCACCTCTTCCAAAATTTCTACATGCGCTACTACCTCGCTTAAACCGGCCAACAAGTTGTCGGATAGGAGTTCTCTATGAGCGAATACGGCGCGTGTAAGATCTTCTAGATTTACTTCTCCAGCCCCAACTTTCTCTAATATATCTGTAAGACGTTGACCATGATGGTCTAGGATAATTGCGGCACGCTCCGTGTTAATAAAGTTGAAATGGCCCCGATTGTAGTATCTATGCGCTGGTAGGAGTTCTCTCTCTGGACCGAAATCCACTATTATCTTGAGAGATTGCAAATAACGTGACAAGCCATACCATTTGTCGGCATCTTTATAACTGTCAGGGAGATTTTCTTTAATTTCTGGGGGAAACTCTGCCTTCATTGTCGGGTGTGGTGAAATCTCTGGCAATACATGGTCTCCAGTAAAAATCACTTCGTCGAGCTTCATACACAGTTCGTCAGGAGAATGCCCTGGAGTATGCAGTATCTCTAGCTTTCCAATCGTTTCGTTAGCCTTAATTGGGTGGTCAATTGTAAGAGCTTGCCGACGTCTCACGTATTCGTCCCTTTGTGGTGATGTGGGAGGGAAAGAGCGATTCAGATCTGCTACTCGCCACATCTCTTTCTGTATTGGGGAAATGACTCTCCGGCTAATAGTTCGGGGATCATAAGCTTGGAGATGGGCGTAAATTTCATGCGCCCAGACCTCTATATCTGCTTTCTCTACGAGTTCGGACACTGCCCCGTCATGGTCTTCGTGGCCGTGACTGATAATCACCCTGTCAATATCCTGAAGTTTAAAGCCGGCTACCGCTAGGCCGTCCTCGAGCCTAGGAAGGGATCCGGCTTCTCCAGCGTCTATTAGAGTTAGCCCATCGCTCTCAAACAGATACGTCCAAGTTGGTCCAGTGTAAGAAAAACCTTCCCGAGCCACTGATATCGCATGGATGACAGTGTCGCCCTTAGTCGTAATTTTTAATACTGTGCCGTCGCCATTTTCTTTGGCGTCACGTAATACCAATAACTCTTTGAATCTATGATCCATGATTGAACTCCCGTCGCGTTAATCTCAAGCCTATTCCCGGCTACGAATAATGTCAAATATTGTCAAGTCGATCTCATTTGTTGGTGTCCCGGAAGTGCGAAACCACTGGATCAATGATGTTTCGATACGCTTCTCGTTTTACTTTGATATGAAAAGCCATCCATTGAGTGTAGACTGCTAAACCGGTAGCCTTTGATTGCCAATCAATAGTCCACAGAGTGTTTGCTCCCGCTTTGATGAAAGTATCCGTTCTGTCAGACCAACTGGAGTTCAACGCTTTCATAGTTCGTTTGTGTGGCGCGTCGAACTGGCATTCCCACGTGATGTAATCATGTTGTTTGTCATGGAAGATATATATATTACCCGTGCTCTCTTTCACCTTTCCATATGTATCTTCGAGTATTGCAAGAGCAGGGTTCCCTGAAACGGGAAACTTTGTCACGTATTGGAAGACCTCTTTCGGGGCTCCTGGTATTAGTGAAGTTAAAGATAACCGAGGCATGTCTAATTGTGTTTGAAATGGGGCATTACTTCTTCGGAAAACAGCTCCATTTGTCTGTACATTTCATCCGGTGTGTCCGAGAGGAACCCGAAGTTGATTTCTTTCACCCCTGTTTCTACACGTTCCTCTATACTTCTTATGCATTCTTCTGGGGTTCCTGTTACACACAAAGCCTTGGCTATATCTTCAGCACTTCTTTCGGCGGTAACGTATCTCTGGCCTACGTTTCTTATAGCACTGTCCAGTGCGGCTTTGGAGTCTAATGAAATTGCAGTTGGCTGGTTCAGACCCCAATGAAAGCCACTTAGGTCCTTTCCCATTTCGTTAGCGATTGAAACAATCTGCTCATTAGTTGCCTTTAAGCGACGTACAGTAAAAAGGTATGGATACCATCCGTTGCCATGGACAATGGCCCGCCTCATAGCAGCCTCACTACGGCCGGCCACCCATATTGGTGGGCTAGGTGTCTGATGGGGTTTAGGTAGCAACGTGACATCTTCCACATTGAAGTATCTTCCCGAATGTGTAACGTGATCCTCTGTCCATAATCGCTTCATTAATTCCAGCATCTCATCGGTTCGGCGGCCACGAGAAGAGACCGGTATATCTAATGCGTCAAACTCTACTTTGGTTCCCCTCTGTCCACTAATTCCTATTCCGAAGTCTAAACGGCCATTGGAAACGATATCGAGACTGGCAACTAATTTTGCGAGCATAACTGGGTGGTACAAAGGTGCTATAACTATTCCCGTCATAACTCTTATACGCTGTGTTGCTCCGGCTGCTGCAGCCATGGCAGGGATTGTCATTATGGTAGGCCGCGGAGGATTGCCATCCATAACGTGCTCTCCAGTACATACACGATCAAACCCAAGATCTTCTGCCACAGAGGCAAACTTCCCACAATCGCCATAGTCGTCTACACTTAAATTTACCCCAAAACTTATCTTTTCTGTATTCATCTCTATTACACTTTCTTTATATTGTTCGGGTACATTTTATTTTACCTATACCAGGGATGCAATTCGCTCAAGGCACATTTTCTTCAGTAGTCAATCGCTTAGAAGTTTCTCGGCTTCAATGTCAAGTTTGTCGCCGGTAATTATGCCCGCCCATGTACGCGCGATGGTACCATCATCTCGAATAAAGACTGTAGTGGGCATCGCTAGGATCCCGTACCTCTCCATAACGGCCGGATCGGAGCTAAATCCTGTCTCATAGGTGATGGATAAGCTCTCTAGCAATACCTCAGCTTCAGTTTTACTTCCTAGCCCAGAAAACTGACCGACGTCAATTCCAATTACATTCACGCGATCTCCGATCGTTTCATGAAGTTCTTGAAAATCCGGCATTTCAGCTTTGCATGGGGGGCATGACCCCGCCCAGAAATTCAACACTAGAGGTGTCCCATTCAACTCGTTCCAAAGGACTTCTTCACCAGGCAGCGACACTGAATTACCGTAGCTTGTGTAAGCTATGCCACCTGCAATGATGGAATCTGATTGACTAATTCGAGTAAGCGCTGCTTCCTTGCCGGAAGAACCCACATATGAAGTGCAGGCTCCTATGAGAATCAGACACAGTGAAGAGACGCTCAGCAAGACAATGTTCCCAACAGAATGCTTCATACCAGACGTTAATCCTCATAAAGTCACAGGAGTATATATTGAACAGTATAATTTAAGAGTACCATAGAGTGAATCATCGAATGCCAAGATTCATTGGAGAGTGTAAAATCTACACAATCAGATTGGGTATGGAGGGATCATGAGAGTATTATTGATTGCCACTAACCGACACAATCGGCTAATGAGTCGCATGGATGCTAGACCTGTCCCAATTGGACTAGCTTACGTCGCCGCCTACCTAGACGAGAATAAACATCAAGTTGAGACCTTAGATCTAATGTTCGCTGGTGAAGATTATTTAGAAGAAGTCTCTGAGAAGACCAAAAGCTTTGCTCCTGATGTCGTCGGGATATCGATGCGGAATCTCAGTAATCATAGTTACCTAGATCCTCAATGGCAGCTGCCAATCACGAAAGAGGTCGTAGCTTGTATTAGAGAATTGAGTAACGCACGTATAGTTTGTGGCGGGCCCGCGTTCAGCATATTACCGGTCGAATGTTTTGAATATGTGAGACCCGATTTCGGCATCGTCGGGGATGCAGGGGAAGCTTTTTCAGAGTTGGTAGATCGATTAGAGATTGGCGAGCCAAGCCCCAATAAATTGCCAGGCGTGGTTTACTCTGATAATGGCTTGACCATCAGTTCGAATGGTCGTTGCAGTTCGACATTCGATAGGCCGCCAAATCTCGAAAGACTTGATATGCAAAAGTACGCGCATGCGGGTTTTGGGGTAGGTATTCTGACAAAACTGGGCGGGTTTTATTACCCCACCCAAAGTCAAAACATAGAAGAAAGCGACACGCTGTGGAGAATTATTAGACCTATCGAAGAAGTCGTAAATGAAGTGATTCACATGCGGTCCGAATATGATTTGAAAAAGGTGTTCTTTATCGACAACTGCTTCAATGCACCTCTACAACATGCAAAAGACCTTTGTAGATCTCTGATTGATGCGCATGTGTCGTTACGCTGGAATACGTGTCTAGGCCCGTTTGGTTGTGACACTGAATTAATTGACCTTATGAAAACTTCCGGTTGCGGGTTGGTTTTGATGACTTCCGCAGGTGGCGATGCTCATGATGGAAATAATTTAGAAAAGAACAACGAAGAACTCCTAGAAACATGTCGCATGTGTGAAGATCGGGGCCTCAAGTACAGTATTTCTCAAAGATTTGGGGGTCCAGGAGAAACACGCGGTTCAGTGGAAGAGAAACTGCAGTTCCTGAAACAGTTGGATCCGGCTCTCGTGAATCTTCGGATCGGCCTGAGCTTGATGCCAGGGACTCCGGAGGCGAAACTGGCCTTAGATGAAGGTCTAATTTCATCGGAGTCGGATTTAATCGAGCCGACCTTCTATATAAGTCCAAACCTGCGGGATTGGCTTCCAGACAAGCTAGTACGGGAGGCAGGCCAACACCCCAGATGGAACGTGTTTTAAGTCAATGGGAGTTGAGCGTGCAAACATAGCTGTATTGCAATCTGGTGGTTGCACACCCGTTATCAATGAAAGTCTTTGGGCAGTTGTTAATGGATCCCAAACTTCCTTTCCTTCCTCGCAAATATTCGGATCACTTAGAGGCATTGAAGGTTTAATATCAGACTCCCTCACTGATCTATGTAGCGTTACTGATTCCTCTTGGGCAGCAATACGTCAGACTCCGGGAGCTGCCTTAGGAGCAACTCGTAAAAAACTTAACGATACCGACATCCAGCCTTTGCTAGACACGCTAGATCGTCATGGTATCGGTTATCTATTTTTGATTGGGGGCAACGATACCGCCGATACTACTGCAAAAATCTCAGGAGCCGGCAAAGCGAGCGGAATGAGCTTAGGTGTGATCCACGTACCTAAGACAATCGACAATGACTTGGTCCAAACGGATCATTCCCCAGGGTATGGAAGTGCGGCTAGGTTTGTCGCCCTCGCTACCATGGGTTCAGGACAGGATGCTCTCTCTATGGGCAAAGCATCCCCGATTACTGTTATTGAGGTCATGGGCCGAGACGCGGGATGGCTTGCTATGGCATCAGGTCTGGGGAAGAGGTCCGACCAAGACGCTCCGCATTTTATTGGAATACCGGAAGTGCCAATCGATGAAGAATTGTTCGTCCAGATAATGTCCGATGCCTATACTAAATTTGGGTTCGCTGTTGCAGTTATATCAGAGAATTGTAGAGGTACAGAGGGTATACTAGGTCCGGAAACCAAACCGTTGCTGGTTGACGACTTTGGGCACGCTTATCATGAAAGCCCGGGCAAGCACTTAACTAATATGTTATCAAATGCCTTGAACACACGGGTGCGCCATGAATACCCCGGGACCATACAAAGAAGCTTTGTTGAAAATATCTCAAGTAGTGACAAGGAAGAAGCGAAATTGGTCGGACTTGCTGCCATCGAAGCAGCAGCATCTGGATTCACCGATCGTATGGTAACCCTAGTCAGGTCTTCCAACTCACCATATGTGTGCAAAACGGGATTGACCTCCGTAGAGACCGTCGCGAACCGCGTTGCGACTGTTCCTTTGTCTTTTCGGACACCTGGAACCAACCTCCCGACCGAAAGTTTTTACGAATATGCCGGACCGCTGATTGGAAACCCCTTGCCTGCATTCCTGAGATTCTGACAGACATCTTACTTCTGTCTTGGTATTATCTGGTATACTCTGTCAACACTTATGCAGCAGGAGCTCTAATGTCACTGACACCAGAAAACAAGCGACTGTTTGCGCATCTTTTAAGACGAGCGGGCCTGGGGGCCACTCGTGTCGAGGTAGAGCGGCTTTGCAACGGGACTTATGAAGCTGCTGTAGAGGAGCTACTTTATCCGGAACTTCATCCCAATATGGATGACGATTTAATCCGGCGCTATCACGTAGACCAAAATAGCTTGATGCTGATTGAAAGTTCTCAGGCAAACTGGTTATATAAATTAGTAAACAGCCGCAGCCCTTTGGAAGAGAAAATGGCGTTGTTCTGGCATGGACTTTTCGCTACTGCATATGGAAAGCTCAATCACGCCAAAGCGGTGGTAAATCAAATCGATATGTTCAGACAATTTGGACTGGGCAATCTACGGGCAATACTTCTCGAACTCTCGAAAGATCCAGCGATGATTTTTTGGCTAGACAATAAAGATAACAAAATGGGGGCCCCCAACGAAAACTACGGTAGGGAACTGTTGGAGCTTTTCTCCATGGGCATTGGCCAGTACACCGAAGAAGATGTACAGAATTGCGCTAGATCGTTCACTGGCTGGAGCATTAGAAACGCCGAATATATGAGTAGAAGGGCTGAAAGAGACTCGATATGGCCTTACGGGCGATTAGATTGGCAATTCGAATACATACCTCAAAATCACGACGACGGCGTCAAAACATTCCTTGGACAAACTGGACGCTTTAACGGCGAGGATATATTGGATATGATTTGCTCTTCCCCTGCGACGGCGCGGTTCATATGCGAAAAGCTCTACCGCTACTTCGTATCTGATGCTATAGACGAGCGTTCGGTTGATGAATTGGCACGAGTATTTTTGAAATGTCATGGAGACATCCGACAGGTGCTTCGGGAACTATTCAACTCGGACTACTTTAAGTCAATTCATAATATCAGGTCTAAAGTGATGAGCCCAATTGAACTTGTTGTCCAGACCTGCAGGCTTGCAGAAAGCCACCAATTTCCAGATTGGACCATCGTCCTGACAGCCATGGATGTGAATTTTATGGGGCAGGAGATATTGAATCCACCCACTGTCGAAGGGTGGCATACAGGATCAGAATGGATAGAAACCGGCAGTCTGGTTGAAAGACTTAACGCCTCGACAAAAGAAATCAGTAATAGCTCTCATCCAGGGATAAGATCCATTATAGATTTCGTACGCTCTTACGGCCCTACCATCGAACCTGAGACCTTAGTCCACAGTTGTCTTGAAGCGATGGCAGTATACGACATGCCGAGTAAGACCATTGAAACACTCGTTGAGTACGCTTCTAAATGGGGCAATCTTTCTTTCGCGCGGCCTGACTCTATACCCTGCTCAGAGCAGCGTGTAACGGAGTTACTCCAAATGATTGTATCTACGAGGGAATATCAGATGGCATAGGATGCTTCTCTTGTATTGGCGCTAGTCGCTATAGGAAATCATGAAATCTGTTCTGGCATACAGTCACACAATAGGGTTCCTCTCCAACGAGGGAAGAGGATTTAATAACCCAATCGATATGTGCATCGGCCCTGACGGTCTACTCTACGTACTTAATCGAGCCGGGCCTGAAGTGGGCATACGACTTCCTTACAAGCGCGTAAGCGTCTGCACATCGGATGGGGAATATATTCGCGAGTTTGGCACAGGAGGAATACGACCGGGTGAATTCTGGTGGCCGAGTTCGATAGATTACACAGCATCGGGAGAGATTGTCATCGCTGATGAAGCCCTAGATCGGTTATCCTTCTTCACACCCGATGGGCAACTCACTCATCACTTTGGAGTGAGCGGGAGAGATGCTGGTCAACTGAATCGTCCTTCTTACGTTAAGTTCGCAAGTGATGGCACTCTATATGTATCCGACAGCATGAATCACAGGGTACAACTGTTTACTACTGAGGGTGAATACCTTGCCTCATGGGGAGGTATTGGCAACCTCAACTTCCCGTGGGGGTTAGACTTACTAGGCTCTGACCTATTTGTGTGTGATTGGAGAGATGATTCAATTAAAGTACTAGACGGGGCCGGTGATATCACAGCTACATTCGATAGCGAGCATACAGGTTTATACCGGCCCTCCCATATATTAGCCACAAACAGCGGGTACTCCATAGTCTCAGACTGGGGCAATAATAGAGTAGTCGTACTTGCTGGGTCAGACCCTGTACAACTCCTTTATGGCCAAGCCGAAGATTCGAAATGGGCCGAAGATTATCTACAGGCCAACCCGCAGGAGGCAGAGGCCCGCCTGTCCGCGAATCTATTACCGGATTTAACTGGCCGGCAAACTGCAAGAGGAGAACCGTCTGCGAACGTGGAAAGTTATTTCTGGGGACCTACTGCAATTGAGTCAAATGATTTGGGAGATATCTTCATCGTAGATAGCTGCCGACATAGGCTCCAAGTTTACAGGGAGATCAGCTCCTCCAACGTATGATCACAGTATGCACTATGTTAGGCCCCCATAGACTCTTCGATTAGACAGGCAACAAAGGTTCAGACCGATCTGGCAGCAAATTCGTGTCAAACGCGTTTATGGTCATAGCGAGCATAGAGTACTGACCAATTATCATGGTAAGCTCAATTAGACCCTGTCGTCCGAACTGCTCAAGAGCCATCTGATATGAGCCTCTACTAGCGTAATGATTTTGTATCAACGAGCGAGCATAGTTGACGATTGCTTCTTCATCAGCAGGTAAGTCAAATAGTTCTTCCTCCTCTCGAAGCGCGTCAACTGTATCATCGTCGACCCCGGCCTCGCGAGCTGATCCGGCATGTGCATTCCAAATATGCTGGCAATCCATCTCTCTGGCCGTTACTATCATCGCGAATTCTTGCGCTTTTTTCGGGAGTGACGAATCATCGCGAAGATAATTATTGAGAGCGGTGTTGCGTTTAGATAACTCTGGTACGTGAGCCAGCACGGACCCAGGTCCGTAGTGAGGAGCCTCTCCGTTTGCGAACAATTCATCAAACACCACCGCCTGATGAGATGGTACAGTATCCCTGGTAGCCACTGGAATTCTTGCCATATAACCCTCCTTGCAAACCTAACTATTAATTATTTTTATGAATAAGCATATTTCGACGTAACCCTAACATTAACCACCACAGTCCTAATTTACAAGCTTACATCTCAACTCTACTATTGATACCGGTCTTTTCCTGTTTTTTCCTTAAATAATTCCCAAGTCGTATCGTTGAACGGATAGTACTTTCCTGGCGAGCACTTTTCGAGCTTCAACTGGGCCTTTATTACTTCTTCCACTTCCTCCCGTTCGTGTGCAATTCTGATGACTTCGTCTACCATTGATGATGCTATTACTACGACCCCATCATCATCCCCTATAATAGCGTCACCGGGCCTAACCAATACGCCGCCACACTGGATAGCTTCATTAACTTCCCACGGCCAAAATTCTGCAGGCCCTTGTTTGGCAGTAGCAGCAGCAGAATACACTGGAAACCCGTAATCCTTCAAAGATGCTGTGTCCCTGACAGCTCCATCCGTTACCAGTCCACCTACTTGCCGTTGGAACAACCTATAGAATTTTATGTCCCCCCCAATTGAGCTGTACTGCCATCCCATAGCATCAATTACTAGGACTTCGCCAGGCCCGCACAATTCAAAGGCTACATATTCGGCAGACTGCTCGGCTTTCGGTTTATCTGCAGCTAAATCAGGACGGTGTGGTACGAAGCGCAAAGTCACTGCTCGACCAGCAAGCTTCTGTCCAGCCTGTAATGGTAATGCCCCCTCAATCATACTCATTGGCCAATTCATCACCCAAAGTGCGTCAATCAACGTCTGCGTCGGGATCGCGCTCAGGATTTGAAGTTTTTCATCTGATACAGGTTGGTTCGGCATTGAGGTTCCTCCAGTGTTGTTATAGAATCGCCGCGTTATTATATGATTGATCAGCTGAAGAATATAGGGTTTCTAGTGGTCCTACCGCCCGCTGATAGACCGCGCGCACGTTTTCCCTGGGGCTGACGCATAGTATAATATTATGATCAACAGAATCCTAACAGTTATGCTGAAAAACATTCTCTCAGCACATCAACTCGGAGGCGTATGCCAACAATTTCAATAATCGGTACGGGCCTAATGGGCACTTCGCTAGCCCTTGCTCTCAGAGGTTCGGCACTGCGAGACCTCACTATTATCGGCACCGATCTGGAGCATGCTTCGCGCACAGGAGCACAGAAATCGGGAGCATTCGACCACGTTGAGAACCGGCTTATCCCTGCGGTAGACACCGCAGACATTGTAGTATTGGCCACACCATTAATGGCAATGGAAGCCTTATTGGAAGTAATCGGACCAGAACTACCAGATGACTGCGTGGTTACGGATGTAGGTAGTTCAAAAGCTATAGTACTGAAATGGGCCGAAGAACATCTTCCAGATCGTGTCAATTTCGTCGCAGGTCACCCAATGGCTGGGAGTGAGGCATCTGGCCCGTTAAACGCGGATGCCAACCTTTTCGCTAATAAAGTCTACTGCGTGATCCCTAGCCGTAACGCTACCGAGCGAGCAGTGTCAGAGGTAACCACAATGGTAGAGGCTGTAGGAGCCAAACCTCTCTTTATAGGAGCAGAAGAACACGATAGTTTTGTTGCGGCCGCAAGTCATCTCCCATTCATTTTATCCGTAGCGCTAGTAGGGTGTACTTCCAAGAGCCCGAATTGGCAAGAGATATCTGAGTTGGCAGCTTCGGGTTATCGTGATATCAGCAGACTAGCGTCGGGGGACGTTACAATGCATAGAGATATCTGTCATGGAAACTCGGAACCCATAGTCGGGTGGATAGACGCTGCTATTCAAGAACTACAAGAATATCGGTCTATTCTTGCTGATCCAGGATCACTGGAGTCCGGTACTCTGGAAAATCTATTCCAACAAGCTAAAACGGCCCGCACTCAATGGATGGCGGGTAGCGTCCAGCAGGATAACCGCATCATTAGCCCGCAAACTGAAATGCCCACGTTCGGTGATGGTATGGCTCAAATGTTCTTTGGGAGGCAAGGTACCCGCTTGCGAAAGTTAATGAGCGGTTGGGGCGACAGTAGAGAAAAAAAATAACCTAAAAGACCCGTTGCTATATATATTTTGAAGCATGTGATTTTATATGACGGATATCCCAGAAGCTAATCCCGCAATTCCTCTTGTAGCCATTATTTCAGGTCCGTCTGGAGTAGGTAAGGATACTGTTATCAACGAACTACGAAAATTGGACAGACCCTGGCATTTCCCGGTTACAGCCACTACGCGTGAATTAAGATCCGGAGAACAAGATGGAAGAGACTACCACTTCTTAACACGAGAAGCTTTTCTGCGAAAGGTGGAGAGGGCAGAGTTCCTAGAACACGCAGAAGTCTATGGAAACTTTTATGGCGTGCCGAGATCAGAGGTCAGAGATAGTCTGAAAGCAGGAAAAGATGTTATCCTGAAGATAGACGTGCAAGGAGCGGCAACTATCAAAGAAATTATTCCTGAAGCCATCTTAATTTTCATAATTGCCGAATCCAGATCAGGCCTTATTTTACGGTTATCGCAACGCCAAACAGAGTCACCAGAAGACCTCCAAAGACGAATTGACACTGCGGAAGAAGAATTAGGTAGAATCTCCGAGTTTGAATATCGCGTAATCAATATAGAAGGAGATGTCCAACACGCCGTGACCACTATTGACTCAATTCTATGCGCGGAGAAGGCGAGGCTGACGCCTCGTATAGCTGAGCTATTATGACAGAAGCCAAGATTCCCAATACCCAACCCGATGAACCAAGGCCCCGACTTCCAGATTGGCTGAAGGTCCGAATGCCAGGTGGTCCGCGGTACATCGAGTTACAGAACTTGATGCGATCTAAGAATCTGCATACCGTATGCGAAGAAGCACATTGCCCGAACATCGGAGAATGCTGGGAACGTGGGACAGCCACGTTCATGATACTAGGAGATATCTGCACACGGGCGTGCAGATATTGCGCTGTAACCACGGGAAAACCTTTCCAAGTGGATCCCTTAGAACCTATTCGGCTCGCCCAGACCGCAAAAGACATGCAGTTGGAGTATTGTGTGATCACGTCCGTAAATAGGGATGATCTGGAAGATGGTGGAGCGAGTATATTTGCTGAATGTATCGAAAGAGTTCATAAGGCTCTTCCAAGTTGCAAAGTGGAAGTGCTTATTCCAGATTTCATGGGGTTGGTCGAACCACTTGCCACAGTATTAACTGCCGAACCCGATGTCTTAAATCACAATATTGAATCGACACGCACTATCTTTCGACTGGTCCGTCCTAAAGGTAACTACGACCAATCTCTGGAACTCATGGTTAATTCTAAACGATTAGCACCGTCTATTCCTACCAAGTCCGGCATAATCGTCGGAATGGGAGAGGACATCTCAGAAGTGATCGAAACAATGCGAGATCTCCGAGCGGTTGACTGTGATTTATTGACGATTGGCCAATATCTACGACCATCCCAGCAGCACATCCGGATGGACCGCTTTTATACACCTGCTGAGTTCGAATTTCTGCGAGGTGAGGGAGTTAGCATGGGATTCAAACATGTCGCTTCTGGGCCACTTGTCAGAAGTTCCTATCATGCAGACGAGCAGCATAGAAGCGCCACATTGCAACCCAGATAAGGATGCGTTAACTGTGAATCAGCGAGTCGAGGATGTCAGCCGGCTGCTGAAATACGTACTCGGACTCTGATCTTAGTCCATTAGCATTCAGGGATGCCCACATTGCGGCCCCAAAGTCTATTCCTGCCGATTTTGCGCACTGTAAATCCGATACGGAATCACCGACGTAAAGCACCTGTCCTGAGGTCAGTCCCAAGATGTCGCAGACTTCATATAATCTACTAGGAGACGGCTTGTATTCTCTTCCTGAGTTAAGGAAGGAGATGTATTGAAAATGATTTTGTATTCCTGAGATATCAACTTCCAATTCGCCGAAGACTTGCCTCTTGTCAGACAAAATTGCCATCGTTAATCCCTGATCGGATAACACACCTATAGTGGGTAGAACCCCATCGTACAAGTGACCCTTTTGTTGGACCAGCGCATGATACATACCCATGTAAACAGGGAGGATACGGTCGATCGGAAGGGTTAAAACGTGTTCTAGATGAGTTAAAAATGGAGTACCATATGCGTCGGCCACAACGTTCGGCTCGGGAGGCACAACTTGAAGAACGTCCGCCGTATACTTCAATAACCAAATGTGGAGGTCCCAACTGTTCCATAATGTCAGATCCCAATCAAATATGATGGCTGATTTAGTTTTCATAAGGTTATAACAGATTCGTATGCTGACTCGTTCTAATCACATGCCTCGGGTTGCACCGTGGTTCCTCTGTTGGGAGCTAATGCCACATCCACTGAAAAGGTGCTGCCCATTTGGTCAAGGACTCCAGTGAATTTAATCGATGGAGCCTCGACAAGATACTCTATTTCATCCTGATTAATAATTTTAAATGGGCGATCATGTCCCGGATAAATAGTATCGCTCTCCGCGATAATATTTCGTATACTCTCTCTTGCCTCTGATTCACTCCAGAAAACCAGAGCTGGAGTACCACGATGCAAGGCACCTGCGTCAGAAAACGCATCACCTCCAATACAAACCGGCCCTTGTTCGGTGTCAACCACTACACTGATATGACCTCTAGTGTGGCCAGGTGTTTCAATAACCTTTACTCCAGGTTCTAATACCGTCTCACTATCGACCTCTAATACATTTTGTCCAGATAAGGTTTCAGCGAAGTACCGCGCTGTAGCGTGGTCACTAGGCCGAGGGTTCTTAGAATACTCCAGCTCTTTAGCGTGAATCACAATCTCTGCGTTTGGAAACATATCGGTATTCTGTGAGTGGTCCCAATGAGCATGAGTAAGAATCACTCTTCCGATATCATCCAACGAAAGACCGATATCCTCCAGAGCATTTTTCAATATGACTCGGCGTCCAAAATGTGCGACATCTACTAGGGTTAGGACCTCTCCCTCTATTAGCGCCACTGTGGATAAACCAAGTCCTGTTTGATCTGAATTAAAGGTGTACCCTGACAGGACAATTTTGATTTCTGGCATTCTAATCTTCTCCAGGACGATGATAAAATCATAGTATCAGGTTCTCAAGATAGTAGCGAGTATAGATAATGGAACAGTCAGTCGACATGGTAATGCTAAACGGCAATTTCATGACCAATGAAACAGGGCAGGATCTACACACAGCCATTGCCATATCGAATAGTAGAATAGTCGCGGTAGGCGACGGGAAAGATATCCAATCGTTTATATCGGGCAGAACCAGAGTGATTGACTGTAAACAGTTTTTAGTGATACCTGGCTTTATAGATGCTCATATGCACCCATTTTCGATAGCCAGGAACACCACTAGTGTCAACTGTGCTCACAATAATACTAACTCTGTAACCGGGCTGGTTGATCTCCTTCGTGTCAAGGCTTCTGAAACCCGATTGAATGAATGGATTCTGGGGCACGGCTACGATGAGGCACTAGTGGAACCTCCACAGAAACTCGACCGTTCTGAATTGGATCTTGTCTCGTGTGACCACCCTATAAAACTTACTGATAGGTCTGGTCACATAACAGTGTTAAACAGCAAAGCGATGCAGCTTGCTAATATCAATGCTGAAACCCTGGATCCTATGTCGGGTATTATCTTCCGATATGATGGTTCAACTACCCCAAG